>JAGYLK010000206.1 GCA_018401175.1 Candidatus Altimarinota bacterium | reverse complement strand
TGATGTCCGAGTTTCTGTTTCACGACTTCTGCAATTTGTACGGTGAAATGTCCGTGGAGTCCCAATTTTCGTCCATGACGAATCGCGCGTCGTAGAAGTCGTCGTAATATATATCCTTGGTCTACATTTCCTGGAGCAACTTTGTCCGCCAGAATCATACTTCCCGATCGAAGATGGTCAGCGATGACACGCATAGAATTTGCTTCTTCGGTTTGTGCGAGCGGATTTTTTGCTAAACTAGAATTTCCCGCGAGTTCGGCAATCTTTTCCAAAATTTCAGCAAATGCATCAGTTTCATACACGGATTTTTTTCCGTTCAAAACAGCAACCGTTCGCTCAAGTCCCATTCCGGTATCAATATTTTTTTGTTGTAATGGCTCAAGAGTTCCGTCTTCTTTGCGATTAAATGTCATAAATACGTCATTCCAGATTTCTACCCAACGGGGATCATCGTGAGTTTTTTGAAAGTTTTCAGGAGCAGATTCATCTCCTGTCCAAAAAAACATTTCCGTATCAGTTCCGCATGGTCCAATATCTCCTTTTGCCCACCAGTTATCAGATTTTCCGAGATAGGCGATTCTGCTTTCAGGAATGCCTACTTTTTTCCACACGTCAGCTGCTTCTGTATCTCGTGGAGCATCGTCATCTCCAGCAAAAACACTGACGGCGAGTTTTTCTACCGGTAATTTCAATTCTTGTGTCAAAAACTCAAACGACCATTCGATTTGTTCTTTTTTGAAATAATCTCCGAGCGACCAGTTTCCGAGCATTTCGAAAAATGTTAAATGCGTCGCATCTCCGACTTCGTCGATGTCTCCTGTACGAATACATTTCTGAGCGTTGGCGAGACGAACTCCGGCGGGATGTGTTTGTCCGCACAAATAGGGAACTAGCGGATGCATTCCAGAGTTATGGAAGAGTGCCGTCGGGTCATTGTCAGGCAAAACTCCGGCGGAGGGAATTATGATGTGATTTTTATTTCGCCAAAACTCAAGCCATTTTTTGCGGAGGTCGTCGGTTGTGAATTGCATCGTTCAAAAAATTCTTTGTGACGGAAAAATACCGGAGAACGGAGCGTTGGTCAAACTGGCGTTGGGAAAATTCAAACTTCAAATTTCAAACTTCAAATGTGGAATTTTAATTCAGTCTTTTTTTTGTAGTTTCCGGTTTGAAGTTTTGGTCAATTTTCGTGGGGGGAGTGATTTGTCTACAGAATTATGTAATATTGCTTCGTTCTTTTTGCGCCGATCAAAAAGAACCAAAAACTCTCGTCCCAGTACTTGTCGCAATTCTCAAAATGACTTGAATTCTATTTCGACCTGCAATTCGCAGGCTCTCAATAACGAATTCTTTGTCAATTGAGACAATTGCTTCGCGTAGGGGACATTCTCTGGAAGGAAGTTTTCACCTCGCAATGCGTCCACAGACGCTTGAGGGCAGAGCATTTCCTTTTTCAGAAGGAATTACGAGTTCTATTGCTTCTGCTTTTTTGTTTCCAAAAGAGGGAAGTTGATTCAGCATTTGTGCGAGATTTTCAGCGGTAAGTTCGATAGCGTGACAGCTAAGGATTACAAAACAGGGATTTTCACTGAGGAGTTTTTTTACTAATTCGAGAAGACGGGGAAGGTCGCGTTCAATTTTCCATGTTCCGTTTGCTCCGCGTCCGAAGGCAGGTGGGTCGAGAATAATTCCGTCATATTTTTTCCCGCGTTTTATTTCCCGTTCCATGAATTTCACTACGTCATCGACAATCCAGCGGATTTTATTCTTTTCAAGTCCAGAAAGTTCTGCATTTTTGCGTGCCCATGAGACAGCGGATTTTGCTCCGTCGACATGGCAGACTTCGACGTTTTCCGCGGCAGAACTCGCCATGAGTGTTGCTGCGCCGGTGTAGGCGAAGGTGTTGAGGATTTGTAATGGGCGTTTGGCTTCTTGGATTCGCTTAGTCATCCAGCGCCAGTTGTCGAGTTGTTCAGGAAAAATACCGAGTTGGTTGTTTTCTGACGGTCGGAGTTCGAGCGTTATATTTTCAATTTTGACGGTCCAATTTTCAGGGAATTTTGAATCCTTTGTCCATTTGCGAGTTCCATTTTCTGGTCGCTCGTAATACGCATCGGCTTGTTTCCATTCGATGAGAGATGAGTCACGATGCCAGAATGCTTGTGGTGCGGGGCGGTTGATAATTTTTTCCCCAAAGCGTTCCAGGCGGCGTTCATTTCCGCTATCGATGAGTTCGTAGTCGACTTTTTTCTGTGTCATTGTGTGGAGAATATAGGGAGTTCCTTTGATTTGGCAAATGAGGAAGGTGCCGGGGTT
>JAGYLK010000205.1 GCA_018401175.1 Candidatus Altimarinota bacterium | reverse complement strand
AGTAGGGGCGAAATATATTTCGCCCCGAAATATATTTTTCCCATATCAATAATTAAAAAACACCCGTTCCCCTGTCCCCTTCTCAGGATTCCAGAGAATATATTTTCCATCCTCAAATAACGCCCCAGGATTAATTACCACCGAACCATCCGCATTCCGTTCAGCCTTGGCCCGATGTGTGTGTCCGTGTAACCAAACATCGATCTTTTTTCCTTTCAAACGCTTCTCGGCTTCTCCTTCATAATGAGAAATCGCGAAGTTATTTCCTTCGTGTTCAAAGAAAATAATTTCTTCACAGAGCACATTTTTGAGCGCAGAAATTTCAGCTATAAGTTCTTCATTCATGTCATTATTCCCCAGCGCCCACCAAATCTTCACCTCGGGAAATTTCGCAAACAACTCTGGTAAACCATCTACCACTCCATCGCCCGCATGCGCCATTGGCCATCCGTTTTGAGAACACCGTTTCAGAACCTTTTCGAGTCGGTCAACGGCGCCGTGTGAATCTGCGACAAGAGCTATCATATTTTGGGATGTTCGAATCAGGTGAAATCTACTATAATTGGAACAATGAGAAAAGAGAAAGTAAATAAATTTGCACCCCAAATTGATGCGGAGATTGATCTGCATGGATTCCTTGAGCGTGAAGCAATTGAAGCCGTTTCTGAATTTTTAAAGAGAGCGGAGGCGAAGAATTTCTCACGTGTACGCATTGTTACGGGAAAAGGAACAGGTGTGTTGCAAAAAGGAGTTCGCAAGTTGTTACAAGAACAAAAATATATTTTTGAAACTGCAAAAATAACAGAAGGCGGATCAGGCGCGCTGATTGTGAAATTATAATCGATTCTTTGTTTTATGTTGCCTTTATGGACGAAGAAAAAACGAATTTTCAAAATGAGCGTAAAACCTTGCACGTATATCAAAATTTCTTCGTCACTAGATTGCAAGGTTTAGTGAATGAGAAATTTTCGTTTCTAAGGGAATAACAGCAACGAGTTTTTTTGGTTCCTTTTTTTGCGGAAAAAAAAGGAATAAAAAGAAATCATCGCGCAAAATGATTCCCCGCAGCTAATAGTCCATCAAAAGAACCCGTGTCGAACCGTTCTCCATCAATAACACACGCACTAATAGGACGATCCTCTTGAAGCATTTTTTGAAATGTTCCAGAAAGTCGAATTTCACCATCAGCATGGGCTTCTGTTTCATGCAAAAGAGCTAACACGTCTGGTGTTAATATATATTTCCCAACAATAGCGAGTGTAGAAAAAGCAGCTTCAAGAGAAGGTTTTTCTTGGATTATTTCCACCTCTTCTTGCGTTCCGAGCTTCACGATTCCATATCTGGAAACCTGTGCACGAGGCACGCTTTGTAACCCAATCACAGAGAGATTTGTTTTTTCAAATGTTTTTAGTAATTGCGCTGCGGCATTTTCCCCTCCTTCGTTATCGATCAATTCATCACCAAAGAGTATCAAAACCGGCTCATCCGTTTCCAACTCCGGGATTGCTTGTGCAATCGCATGTCCATCGCCGAGGGGTTCGTTTTGATACACAAAAGAAATATGAGGATTATCTGAAAAATGAGTGCGAATGGATTCCTTTTCCGTACTAATGACAAGAATTATTTTCTCAATTCCTGCGTCAAAAGCCTCTTGCACGATAAGTTCTATAACGGGGCGATCATATACGGGCAAAAGTTCTTTTGGGGTTGTTTTGGTCAACGGCATAAGCCGTGTTCCTCTTCCGGCGACGGGAATTATAGCGGTGCGAACTTTTTTCATCGGGATAAGTATACCAGAAAGACAAAAAACAGAAGACTTTTTGCTTCTCTTTGACAGCAGAAAAAGAAATATCCTATACTGGGGATAATTCTTAATCCATCGCTCCCATGATGAATTCGATAATTCCGTTTTTGGCACAAATACTTGCTCCTGTGTATATCGTCACCGCGATATTGCTTCTTTTTCGACCAAAGCTCTTTGATGCCATCATGGACGATTTTATGAAAAGCCCGGCGCTTTCATTTTTTTCAGGAATGGTGGTATTGATTATTGGAACAATGTGGATGCTTGCTATTTTTTCTTGGGCAAACTTCACAGAAGGAGTGTTTACGATCTTTGGTATTTTGGCGTTCGTAAAAGGAATTTTTTTGCTTGTATACCCAGAACTTCTCTGGAAAATGGTATATAAATTCCCTGTATTTAAAATGACAGGCGCACTTATTGCTGGTGTACTTGGGATTTGGTTTCTTTCATTGGGATATAACGGTTTATTTTAAAAAAACAACAACATGGAATCTTTTTATACAGAAATCATTCAGCCTTCATTTGCTCCTCCAGGGTGGATTTTTGGTCCTGTTTGGACGTTTCTTTATCTGATTATGATTCTTAGTTTTGGAAGCGCCGTGAGACTGGTGTTCTCCAAAAAACTGAATCTAATAGTGCTGGTTCCAATTGTGATAAACATAGTGAGTAATCTCCTCTGGACACCATTCTTTTTTAGAATGCAAAATTTCGATCTCGCACTGATTGATATTTTGATTGTTTGGAGCTCGATTCTTTGGATTATGTATATCTTTTGGAATAAGAAACGTTGGATTGCGTATGCACAAATCCCCTACTTTCTCTGGGTTTCTTTTGCCACGGTGTTAATGATTTCCATTTGGATGCTCAATTAGGATGAAACAAAAAGATTTTTGTGTAGGAATGCGTATTTCTGTAAAGGATACAATGCAAACAGGATA
>JAGYLK010000204.1 GCA_018401175.1 Candidatus Altimarinota bacterium | reverse complement strand
CAAGACAATGCGACATACCGAAAGAATTTCACAATCTTGGTCCCTTCGCCGGCAAATATTACGGTAGCGACATCATCGGTTGGGACGTCAGACCTGCCAGATGTACCGGAGATAATATTGGACGGGGAAAAAGTAGTGGATCTCGCCAATGGAGTGGCAGAGACGAATACAGCTGGAACAGCGGTATCTATCAATAATGAGGTGGTAGACCTAGAGAATTATACCCTGGACGGAGTGGGTGGGGTCAACGTCAAGAATACGTCCGGAATAGCGGTGCAGAAAGCAACGAAGATCAATACTGCACAAGCAAATCTGGTGATAAAGAATGCGGATGTGCCAACAGCGGAATTACGGATACCAAAGGATACCGTTGTGTTTGGAGGGGCGACTGCCGATTTCCAAATAGAACCACCTCGAGATTTGGCAACAACAGAAGTGCCAGAGACCTCTCTTCCTGTGGGAAAAAAAACAAAGAAAGTGGTGTCAGTGGGAAGTAGTACGGATTCGTATGTGTTTGATAAAATAGCGACCTTGGTGTTCCAAGAACTGTATACGGGAGTGATGATGAGGCGAAATGGATCTTTGGCGTGGGTAACGCTTGCTCCCTGTGGAGGAACGTTTGTTTCGCCTACAAATCCAGGGTTTCCAAATGCTTGTTGGATTGCGGATACAACGCTTGGGCAGACAAAAATCATCACCTACCATCTAACCGATTTCGCTGGGTTAGAAGAAAATGCAACGAGTGGAAAAGGGATGTTTTTGCAAAGAGGAATGAAGCGAGAAGACGTACCACAGTCATCGTATGGGACCGACAAGAGGACCTTTCCGGCGGCATATGAGAAATCACTGGCCGATGTAGCAAAATATAATGAAGGAGTAGAAGGGAAACGGGAATATATGACAACGAGTTGGGGAAATGAGAAGTTTCTGAAATACGAACCAGGACGCACAGATGTGGAACAGCAAATGAACCCAGAAAGAAAACGAGTGATATATAGAGGAACGAAGAGAGATTCGGGGATTGCGTTGGTAGCAAAATACTTGGACCAGGCACTGCATGCGAGTGCTGCCTGGGAGACACTACAAAAGAAAAAAGAGGCGATAGAGAGCATTATCAAGGGGATGAAGAATCAACAATCACAGCCCATACAGCGGGTAGGATATCGACGGGAAAACACTGTCGAACAGATTACCCGCATGAAAGAACAACAGAAAGCCATGGCAGAAGCGGAAGCAAACGAAAAAGAGGCAAAATTGTTTGCAACGCCTCCCGTAGCGACCACCGTACAAAGCGGGTTACATATCCAGGAACCAACGGAAAAAACAAACATACGGCGAAGTTCGGTAATATATCGGAAGCCTGGGGTTTTGCAGTATTTACAAAGCAGTCTGTTGAACGTTTCCACCGCGCTCCAAACGTCCCTCTTTGAGTTTGCAAACTTCCTCAAGACCAGTTTATTTTTTCTTCCTTGATTTCTTGGCTGTTTATATTGGTTGGGAATATTAGATTATTGTGAATATCCTTCACAATAGTTTGTATTTCTATTCGTTTTTCTAATCTAATGTTACAGCTCTATAAGCCGCGATTAAGTTTGCTGGAGCGCGTGGCGGGAATCCTAATTAAAAAGTCTTTTCAAGAGCGGCTCCGTCGAACCCAGGGGTTCAATTCCGAATCCTACGGATTTAATGCAAAAACAAAAAATAACCCAAACGGGGCATATTTGATTTTTGCTGGAGCGCGTGGCGGGAATCGAACCCGCGTC
>JAGYLK010000203.1 GCA_018401175.1 Candidatus Altimarinota bacterium | reverse complement strand
AGATCTGCGTTCCGTACGGATCCGGAATTTTTAATGAATTCATCATTGGGGGGAATGAAAATCTGTGTTCTGTGTGAATTTGGAATTTTTAATGAAATATAAATATGGAAGGGAACGTAGATCTGCGTTCCGTACGGATCCGGAAAAAAGATTGATTATTGGATTCAAAAATATCACAATCGTGGGTGATGGATTCACAAATATATATGCAGATTGCAGAGCGAATTCTCTCACAGGCGACGTGTCCGCATTGTGGTGCACCGTTGCGGGATTGTGCGTATGATATTTTGTTGGCAGATGGGGAAAAGATTGTCTTGGAATTGGATTGCGATACGTGTGATGCGGTGTTGTTGGCGAATGGAATTTTTCAAAAAAAATCGCGTGGGAATATGCCACGGCAGCAACAAAAAGGGCGCAAAACGGTTTCTCCGGATACGGTGCGCGGTATCAAGAGCGCGTTGCGTGAATTTCGAGGTCTAGATGTTCAGGATTTGTTACAAAAATGAAACACGTGGTGATTGCTTTGCTTTTGGGGATAAGTGGTATTTTGGTTTGGACGTATCAGTATCATCCAGAGGAATGGGTGTCGTGGAAATTGCAGATAGAGCGGGAAATGGCGTCGTTGACGGATAAGAATCGTGAGGAAGCCGAGGAACGATGGTTTTTGTTTCAGCGAGATTCTTTGCTTGCAAAATATGCGGCGGCGGAGAAGGAATATGAGCAGTCAAAGTTGGAGTTGGAGGGGGAATTTGGGGAGGTAAAAGAGGAGTTGGAGTCGCGTGGGGCGGATGATATGACGATTGAGGGAGAGGTAGCGAAATTTCGAGAAAAAATTGAGGAGAAGAAATTGTTGTTCGAGCAGCGCAAGGCAGAGATTGAGGCAAAAATTGCGGAAATAAAGCGGCAGTATGAGGAGACGCGGGCGATGTTGCAGGCGTTGAATGATTCGGTGAAGAAGATGCGTGAGGGCATGGCGGAGGGAGTGGAGGCGATTGAGGGGTTGCGGGGTTCGGTTTCGGAGTCGGAGTGAGTTCGAACTCTTAGAGTTCGAACTCAGAAAAGAACTTGTAACGGTTTTCGTCTTTTCCCGTTTGGGCTAGTGACCGTGCGTGGTTTTGTGTCTGGAAAAGGTTGACTTTTTGCCTCAGATGCATACCATGTCGGTGGTTCGGCAGACTTGTGGCATATCGCGCTCTCTGCCCGCTTCCCGTCTGGGATTGCGCCAAAAGAATTCGTTCTTTGACACGACGGCCGGAGACTTCGTCAGTTAATAGTTTATAGTTACGAGTTAATAGCTCTCTTTTTACATTAATTGCGGATCTCTAGAGTAGAAAAAAGTTGGTTATAGTCTGTTGTTTTCAGTTACGGCATTTTGTCGAAACGAATAACTATGAACTATGAACTAACCACTCATTAAGAGCTTTTTCAACTTTTTTATATACCCAAGATTTACAAAGAACACTGAGTGATTCCCTCCTTTTGAGGTGTCCGCTCGGTGGTGTTTTTATTTTCTTGGTGTTGGGACATTTTACGATGTCCACAGAACTTTTATTCATAATCCCAGAAAGATGACTATTTTGTCTCATTTCAAGAAAGGGATCGCAGCAGTTGCATTGTCAGCTATGGCGTTTATGGTTGCACCAGCAGTCACATTCGCAAGTCTTGACTTTACAGACGCTCGCGACATCCCATCATGGGCTGTTGAAGCTATCGAAGAGCTCGTCGCTTTAGACGTTCTCTCAGGTAACGACGATGGTTCATTTAGACCAAGCCGACAATTAAATCGTGCAGAGGTCGCAAAAATTATCGTATTGGCATCAGGTGTTGATTTCGACACAGCTGGCGGAGCTCACTTCCCAGATGTTGAAGAAGAAGCTTGGTACTACGATTACATCGAAACCATGTACAACTACGGATGGATTGATGGTTACCCAGACGGATACTTCCGACCAGGGAACGGTATCAACCGTGCAGAGTTGGCAAAAATGGTGGTAAACGCTCTCGAATTGGATTTGGACATCACTGGTGCTCCACACTTCGATGACGCTTCATCAAATGACTGGTTCTACGATTACGTCGAGACTATGTACAACTACGATCTTATGCGTGGTTACGCAGATGGAACATTCGGTCCTGCTAAACCAGTAAACCGAGCCGAAACAGCAAAAATCATGTACGATGCATTGCTCGCGGTATCTATGCCTTCTGGTCCAGCTGAGGGAACACTTGAGGTTTCATTGTCAAATATGACTCCACGTGGAACAAACGTTCCATTCAACGCTACTTCAGTTCCATATACTACTATTGAGTTGAGCGCATCAGATGACGCTGACGTTGAGGTGTCTTCATTGACATTCACTCGTCTTGGTCTTGGTGACAACGACGACTTCAAGAGCGTATGGATGGAGATCGACGGATTCAAGGTTGGAAACGACAGATCAATCAACAACGATGACGTAGTTGAATTGCGTTTCAACCCTCCAGTGGTTGTTCCTGCGGGACAGACATTGGTTGCTGACTTAGTTGCTTCAGCAAAATACACAGATGACGACAAGAACGTTGGACACCACAACCGTTTGGCGTTGGTATCTGCTGATGACGTAGCATCTACTGCTATGAACGTTGTTGGAGACTTCCCAATCGAGGGAGAAGAGATGCAGGTAGCTGATTATGAGGTTTCTCAAGTAGAATTCAGCACTCTTGGTTCAGATGCAACGATCAATGTTGGGGACAATTTCATTGAGATTGGTAAATTCCGAATATTGAACAAATCAGCATCAAACAAAGACGTAGAGCTTCGTGCTATTACGTTTAAGAATACTGGTACAGCTGATATCGAAAACGTTCTTGAGAACGTAGCATTGTACGTATCAGGAGAGCAGGTATCTGCAGAGTCTATTATGGATGGTGATTACATCACTTTCCGATTGGACAACGGAGTTACTGGTGGATACATCCTTGAGGATGGTAATTCACGAATCTTCTCAATGCGTGCAGACATCGTTTCTGCAGAAAAAGGCGATACTATCGAATTCAAAATCGATAACTTCGAAGACCTTGTAGCTATCGAGATCGGTACTGCATTCGGAGTAAAAGCACTT
>JAGYLK010000202.1 GCA_018401175.1 Candidatus Altimarinota bacterium | reverse complement strand
GATGGCACTCGCGCGCAGGACAAGGCGCTGTTAGTGCGGCACAGTTTTTTTCTGAAGCAATGATTGGGCTGGGAAAACAAAGCATGTCTTTTCCCTCTTTTGGAGCAGAAAAACGTGGTGCTCCCGTCGAAGTGTTTAATCGAATTTCTTCAGAAATATTAGATGACGCCTCTCAACCACGAAAGGTCGATGCCGTCATTTTACTCGAACCCTCACTCATAAATGCTGAACTTTCTCACAAAGATGTTCTAGCGGGACTAAAGAAAGGAGGCTTTCTCCTTATTAACGCTGAGAAAAAAGAAAAAAGTCATTTTCATGATCTTTTTGGAGGAAAAATTTTTCATGTTCCCGCTACAAAAATCGCCATCGAAACCGTCAGACGAAATGTCCCGAATGTTGCGACTATAGGTGCTCTTGTAAAAATCTTGAAGTTGGAGAAAACAGAAATGCGAGCATTCCTCAAGGAAAATATATCAGCTGTTTTCCCTGAAAAAATAGTAGAAAAAAATCTTATCGGATTTGACCGCGGATATGACGAAGTCACTGAAATTGACGGATCAACCGGAACAGAAATTCACTCCCGTCCAGCATCTGAGGGGAAAACATGGGAAGAAATGCCACAAGCCGCTATTTTGGAAGGAGGAAGTTCCAAACATTATAAAACAGGAAACTGGCTTCCCGGACAACGCATCAAATTTGTATCAAAAAACTGCATTCAGTGTGGAATCTGCTGGGCGGTTTGTCCTGATGACGCTATTGTTCACGATGAAAATGGACAAATGATTGGTATTGATCAAGATGCCTGTAAACGCTGTGGACTGTGTGTTCGTGCCTGTAGTGCAAATAAAATGGCACAAGGTGACGCGAGTAAAGAATCACTCCTCGCTGAAGACGTCCCACTTTCCGAACAAGAACATTTTTAAAATAATGAATATCAAAATACCAAAACGAATTACGAAATCTCTCGACGGAAATCACGCCGTCGCAGAAGCGATTCGACAGATAAATCCTGATGTTTTTGGATTTTATCCCATTACTCCCACAAGTTATATCGGAGAAGCATTTTCAAAATATGTTGCCGATGGAGATGTCGAAACAGAATATGTTTGTGCAGAATCAGAACACGCGGCAATGTCGATTTGTGTCGGTGCGGCAGCGGCAGGAGGACGCGCAATGAGCGCAACCGCAAGTCAAGGATTAATTCTGATGTCAGAGGTTCTCTGGAATGCGAGCGGAATGAGACTGCCGATTGTGGCAATAAATGGAAATCGAGCTCTCTCTGCACCCCTCTCCATTCACTGTTCACACGATGATGCCTACATGGTACGAGATTCTGGATGGATTGAATTATTCGCAGAAAATCCCCAAGAAGCATACGACCTCACGATCTGTGCTGCTCTCATTGCGGAAGCCAAAGAAGTTCGAACGCCACTGCTCATGTGCATGGATTGCTTTTTGACTACGCACACGACGGTAAAGGTACAGTTGGAAAACGATACCGATGTACAGAAGTTTATCGGGAAGCCAATACTCGGCGATCACCTTTTTGACTTAGAAAATCCGAAATCATTTGGAACATTTGCAAAACCAGACACGTATCAAGAATTTAAATATGCGCAATTGCAAGGACAACTCAATGCATTGAAACAGGCAGAAACCATATTTTCAAAGTTTGAAAAAAAATTCGGTCGACTTGGCGGTGGGCTGGTGACAAAAGAAGGAAAAGGGAAACTCGCTGTCGTCTGTCTCGGCTCGATTGCCGGAACCGTTCGCGAGATTCTCAAAGGACGCGATGACGTTTCTCTCGTTCGCCCACGAATGTTTCGCCCCTTTCCCGTTGAGGTTTTGAAAGAACAACTCAAAGATTTTGACCAAATTCTTGTCCTCGACCGAAGTAGTCAATGTGGCGCACAGTTTGCACCCCTCGCAATGGAAATAAAAGCCCTCGGACTCAAGGGAGAAGTGAAAAATATCGTCTTCGGACTCGGATCACGAGAAACAAATGCCGATGACATCGAGGCATTTATAAATAATTTCAAAAAACTCCCAAGTGATATGCCCGTGTGGTGTAATTTGAGGGATTGAATTTCCGTCCTCAACTGTCTAAACCATGATTTTTAGGATTATAGGATGGGCATGATTTTATTATTTTTCATTTTTCTTTTTCCCATATATTGAAATAAAAATCCTTCCTGATAATTCCTGAATCAAGAAAATCTTTTAATCTTTTTAATCAAGGTTAAGACAATGCAACCCCGTTTTCGTGACTTTTCTTCATAATTCCCGTACTCATTAATTGAAACCTTTTTTATTTACAAATGTTTAAACACTCTCGGCTCCGATCGTGTCTCAATTGGATGGGACAAAACCTCATTCTCTCTGTGCTTATTCTCGTGGGAATTATCGCACTCTGGCCAGAACGAAATATTGGTGTGTACTTTTCCAAAAATGCCGTCATGGAACAAGCAGCATACGACATGGATTACGGAAGAAATGAGTCGATGCCAACAATGACTCGTGGTACGGGAATCGCGGATGGAATGGCAAAAATAATAATGCCTACTCCTGTATTTGCAGATGATTTTGCTCCAGAAGTAGAGGATCGAAAAATAATTCGCAATGCCTCTCTCCAAGTAGAAGT
>JAGYLK010000201.1 GCA_018401175.1 Candidatus Altimarinota bacterium | reverse complement strand
CTTTTAGTCAGAAAACCCCCTTGCCCTAAAACAACCCCCTCACCCCCTTGTCAGAGGAATTTTCAGGGACAGGTTTAAGGAGGGACAGGTTTAAAACCTGTCCCTCCTTTTGCCAAAATCGGATTTTCGGTTTATTATTTCCTCAAAAATAAAAATACAAATGGAAGTGCCTCCTCATTTACTGAGAGATTTGTTTCAAGCGTATTTTGACGCACGAAGAAATAAACGAAATACCAGCAATCAACTTGCATTTGAAATGAATTATGAGTCGCATATATTTGATCTGTATCAAGAATTAAAAGAACAAACGTATTCTATATCCAAAAGTATCTGTTTTATTGTTTTTAAGCCTGTACAACGAGAAATTTTTGCGGGAAATTTTCGTGATAGAGTTATTCATCATCTCGTTTTTAATGCGCTCAATCCGATTTTTGAACGCAAATTCATTCACGACACATACAGTTGTAGAGTTGCAAAAGGACCTCTGTTTGGGATCAAACGAGTGGAACATTTTTATCGTTCTTGTTCTGATAATTATCAAAAAAAATCTTTTTTTCTAAAACTTGATATTGAGGGATATTTTATGTCTATTGACCAGCATATTCTTCTTGAAAAAATAAAGAAAACACTTGCAGCAAAAGATGTTCCGTATGCTGAATTTTGGATTTGGTTATTGGAAATAATTATCTTTCATGATGCAACAAAAAATTGCATTATAAAAGGAGAAAAATCTGATTGGCACGGACTTCCTCATACCAAAAGTTTGTTTTATGCTCCCACAAAAAAAGGACTTCCGATTGGGAATCTTACCTCACAATTATTTGGAAATATTTATTTGAATGACTTTGACCATTTTATGAAGTCTTCTTTGAAATGCCGATATTACGGTCGATATGTAGATGACTTTGTTATTATACATCCCGAGAAGAGTTTTTTGACTTCACTTGTTCCGCCAATAAAGGAATTTCTTCGAGAGAATGCACAATTGACACTGCATCCCAAAAAAATACATCTTCAAGAATGTACAAAGGGAATTCCATTTTTGGGTGCCATCATAAAACCATATCGTACCTATCTGAGAAATCGCACGAAGGGTGAGTTTTTCAAAAAAATTAAATATTGGGAAAGCCAATGTAAAACATCTTCTTTTTGCGCAAAAGAAAAAATGAGATGTCAGTCCTGTTTACATTCCTATCTTGGACTGATGAAGCACTTTAATACGTTTCGTTTGCAACAAAAGATGACGCAGATCGATATGTCTCCTCGTCTTCAAAAAGTTTTGAATAAAGAAGTACGACAATGACAAACTATGATAATCTTCCTCTGTATAAGGCAAGTTATGATTTTTTGCTTCTTGTCTTTTTGCTCTGTAAGAATTTTACAAAAGAGTACAAATATACGATTGGAGATGATTTGAAGCGAGAAATCCTTTCTCTTGTGAAACATATTTATCGTGCCAATAGTGATCAAAAAAAACGAATTGAATATATCGAGCAGGCACAAATACATATGGAAACGATTCGTCTATATGTTCGTCTTTTAAAAGATCTTCATCAAATAAATCTTGAAAAATTTGTGCTTCTCAATGAGAAATTTGAAATAATCTCAAAACAATTGCTTGCGTGGAAAAAATATACAGATGCTCGGTTGTAAAAGTTCACGAAAGTGTTATTTTGGACGTGATCAGAATTTTTTGGTGTTACGACTCAAAAAAGAGAATCACAATCAGTCCAATAGTCCTCTTATATTGTTTGATATAAGGTATGTATGGGCAAAAGGAGCCCGTTTTTTATTTCTTTTCTTGAAACAAAAGACCAAGAGAGTGACTATCAAAGTTTTCCGCTGTTTTAGCGGGCTACCGAAATATAGCAGGAGGGTTCAATAATAGTGGCTCAAATGCCAACGTTTGGTCGGCATCCCAGAATAGCTCAACAAATGCGTGGAGACGCAACTTGAATTCGGGCTACTCGACGGTAAACCGTAATACAAACAATAAGAACAACGGCTTTTCCCTTCGCTGTTTCCAGAACTGATGAAACTGCAAATGTCGAGACCGGTCTCATTTTTCAAGTCCGGACTTGACCGTAGAAAACGCCTTGTCATTCCCGCGCAGGCGGGAATCCAGCGAGGACAGGTTCAAAATTTCAAGCCCGGGTTTGATCTTCTTCAGGAGGAGTTGCGAGTGTTTCCATTGATGCCTCTTTTTTTACTACTTCGGGTATTTTTTCTGGAGCAAAATTTCCTGCTCCTTGCTCCTTGACTACCTGCGCCTGAAGATTCATTGAATTTGCCGTAATGGTTTCTTCATTCTCGGTTGGAATAGGAGTATCACCGAGCAGATTATCATTTACGGTTGCATCCGCTTTTGCAGCCTTATCAATTGCTGAAATGTTATCAATTCCCATACGTGCCTCGATTTCAGCGTCGACAAATTCTTTTTTTCTCCCATATTTCATACGTGAATATTTCTTCATGATTTCGAGCACTTTGGCATTCTTTTTATCTGGATCATAGAGAGTAGACATCGAGAATGGTCGGGAAGTGGTGTTATCAATATTGAGTTTTATATAG
>JAGYLK010000200.1 GCA_018401175.1 Candidatus Altimarinota bacterium | reverse complement strand
GTAGAAGTTTCTGACACAGAAGTAGCTCGAAAATTAGTAGAACAAAAAGTTGCTGAACTCAAAGGACATATTACAAATCTCAATTCGTACGAAATACGACCGGGCATTTTGTCTTACAACTTTACCGTACGCATTCCTGCCGAAAAATTAGAGAAAACGATGGAAGCATTTACAAACCTCGGCGTAAAAAAATCAGAATCTATCGATGAGCAAGACATCACCGCACAATATACTGATACTGAAAGTCGATTACAAAATTTAGAAATCCGCCGCGATCGATTACGAGAACTCATGGAACGCGAAACCGACAATCTCGCTGACGTGCTTCAAATCGACCGTGAACTCAGCAACGTACAACAACAAATTGAAACCTACGAACGAACGCTCAAACAACATGATACAAATGTTGCGTTCTCCAGTGTAAATCTTTCCCTTCAGCCTGAACCGCGGATTGGAGATTTCCAGACGCCAGAATGGACGGTGAAAAAATCATGGAAACAATCGGTAAATGATCTTATTATTTCGCTCCAAGACATTCTTGATTCTGCAATTCAAGTCCTTGTCTTCGCACCAATCTGGATTCCAATCCTCTTGGTCATCTGGGCAATTCAGCGATTTATTCGCCGACGCACATGCTGCCCGATTCAATTGAAGAAATAGAAAATTCCATTACTTCCCTCTCTTGAGAGCAAGAGAGGGACAACGACCCGCTCTGTTCCTAGGGTGAGTTGTGACACGTCAAAAAACCGCCGCTCAAAGGAGTGACGGTTTTTTGTTTGGATCGATTGAACTTTATTTCCACAATTGATCTAAAGTTTTCATTTTTAAAAACTCCTCACTTTCAATAACCTTTTCATGAGCAATTCCATCATTAAATTGTTCCTCTAAGAACAGGATATTATCAATTACACAAATTTCAGGAAGTTCACTTCCTTCTGCTTCTCGCCATGCAAAAGTCACCTCCAAATAATAATTTCTTTGCTCGTCCAAAGAAAGTTCTCCGAATCGCTCTATGGCACTTGCCATAAAGTCATCTGTGTCATAGATATCGCCTACTTCCCAGATGTCTTCAAACCAGACATAAAGGCGTTCAGGGTCATTCGCCAGCATTTTCAATACTGACTCTAAATTTTCTAAATTTTCAAACACAATTCTAAATGTTCTTCTTTTCATGACAGTTCTATTTTAAAGTGAATAATTGCTCATGAATTCCGCAAAACTCACAACCAATTATTCACCTTTCTCAATCGATCTATCAAACAACACGCTGCGCGCAAATGAACTCATTTTTACACAGACAAAATATATTTAATACTTTTAAATAAAAAAGTCAACTCTTCACCTCAACAAAAAATCTGCTACGCTCCCCTCGATGCAACTTCCCGATAAAATCGAACGATGGGTCTCCGCAGGCGTGATTCCTCAACGCCTCTTACTTACAGGACGAAACGACGCCTGGGACATCGCGATTGAAATTGCCGCACGGATTCAAGGAGCATCTATTGAA
>JAGYLK010000199.1 GCA_018401175.1 Candidatus Altimarinota bacterium | reverse complement strand
ACGCCAATGCGCGGACATTTCTCTTTCAACGGACAAGCATTACAGAGTGGCGTTGGCGCTTTGCAAAAATCACGCCCAAATTGTACCATGCAGTGCCCCAGCCACGCCCATTTCTCTTGTGGAAATAGCTTCATGAGCTCTTGTTCCACCTTTAGAGGATCTTTGCTTTTTACCCATCCGAGTCGATTCGCAATCTTTAATACATGTGTATCAACTACGAATCCTTCGTTTTTTCCGAATACGGTTTGGAGCACAACATGTGCCGTTTTTCTTCCCACCCCGGGAAGTTTTATGAGTGATTCCATTGTAGCAGGAAGATGTCCAGCGTGTTCTAATAGTATTTTTTCTGCCGATCCACGAAGGCTTTTGGATTTCGCACGAAAAAACCCGAGCGGATAAAGAATCCTTTCGAGATCCTCAATTGGTCGCGCAACGAAAGCTTCGAGATCAGGGAATTGGGTAAATAAATTTGGGGTAGTTGCATTTACTCGTTTGTCCGTACACTGAGCAGAAAGTATTACAGCGAATAAGAGCGTCCATGGTCTTTGCCTATCCCAGCGCAGATGACACTGCTCATTTGGATATAATTGTTCGAAACAAAGAATCACATCTGGGGGCGACAATGCGTGTTTTTTTGCCATCTTCTATAGTCTGCCCTAAAATGAAAAAAAATGAAGTATAAATTTCTCATATTGATCACAATTATTGTTCCATCTGTTTCTTTTGCTACATTTGGAGATCAATTTAATTCGCTATTGGAGCGGTTTTTTTCTGGACAAGATCCCGTATCTGCAGATGAGATTTTATCTATTCCGGAGCCGCAAGTTCCTCTTGACGGAATAAAAACGCCAGAAGATGTAAAAAAAGCGATTCTTCTGGAGGAAGATGAATTGCAATCGTTGGAAGAATCTTTATTCCAAAACGAAAGAGCGCTGAGTGAGGTGAAAGATGAACGAAATCTGGCAGAATATCAGTTAGAACAACTTGATAGCGATTTGGGTGCTGTGCGATCGATGCAAGAAATACGCAATACGGCAGTTGTAAAGTGGCGACGAGAGTTGGAAGATATTACCAGGAAGAAATCCGAAATAGAAGCATCGGTTCGGTATGAGAAAAAAAAGCAGGAAGAGCTTCTGAGTAAAAAATTTATACAATCATCTCTACAAAAGAGTGATGAAGAATTGAATCTATGGAACTGGGTTTTCTCCAATAAATCAATTTCTCAGTTAATTGAAAAAAAGCGGAGGGAACAGAAAAATGAAGAGTTACAAAATCAAAGAGTGCATCAATTGCAGAAAGACCAGTCACAACTTGCAGAGGCGGAACAGAGAGTCGCCGCGATATTATTCCATGTACAAGAGCTCGAAAGACAGTCATCACAACAACAAATGCTTCTCGCCGATCTCGTTTCTGCTCGCGCCAATGTGGCGGCGCGTTTAGAGTTTTCTCAGGGAGAATTGGAAAACGCTATTGAGTCGGCACGAAAACAACAAGCACAGTCCACAATTGCGTTACAAGGATTACGGGAAACACTAACGAATGATTTTTCGACCGTTGTCTCAGAGCCTATGGAATTAGAACAAAAATTATCTTTTCCTTTACCGAGAGAGCCCAGAGTTACAGCACATTTCCTTGATCCAGAATACAAAAAAGCATTAGGACGGGATCATTTTGGTACAGATTTTGAAGCCTCACAAGGAACATTAATAATGGCGCCAATGGATGGTGTGATCAAAAAAGTTGCTCAAAATGGATATGCGTATTCATATGTAATCATCGATCATGGAGATGATTTATTTACTCTTTATGGCCATATTTCTGATGTAATTGTTTCAGAAGGGGATTCAGTAGTTCGAGGACAAGAAATTGCAAAAACGGGGGGAACTCCTGGAATGCCTGGGTCTGGATTCTTTACGACTGGTCCGCATCTACATTTTGAAGTATTTGCTGGTGGTCGTCACGTGGATGCGGAGAAATGGCTTGATATAGAGTCTCCCGTTTCCAGTTCATAGTTTATAGTTGTGAAGTACAATAAAAAAACCGGTTACTTTTTTAGCTGTTTTCTCGTAAGATGATTTTGTTGTATTTTTTAAATAGTCAAAAATGAAAAAGCTCATATCACTTTCTTTTGGAATTCTGCTTTGTGGTTGCTCTCTTACGGCGCCCAAAATAATTGTGCAGGATTTTGATTCATGTGTCGCGGCAGGGAATCCTATTATGGAGTCATTCCCTGAGAAATGCGCTCATGAAGGGAATACATATGTAAATCAATCGCAGAAAGAAATTCTTTCCGATATTCTTGAGATTCCTGAAAATTGTTCCTCATGGTTTGATGGATGTAATAATTGTATGGTAGGACAAAATGGAGCGCTCGCCTGTACGCGAAAGTTTTGTGAACCAGAAATGATGATGGAACCCAAATGTACACAATTTAAAGATAATGCGGATAGGGAGATGGATATGAAAATCTGTACGATGGAATATGCGCCAGTGTGCGGAGTTGATGGAAAAACATATGGAAATAAGTGTGGCGCTGGAGAAGTAGAAATTGCTCATGAAGGAGCATGTGAATAGAAAACTTTATTTGCAAGAAAAGGGCGTGAAGCGCGTCCTTTTTTTGTACCGAAATAATTTGTTTTTCAGTTGAAAAAAACAAGAGTTGTGGCACACTTTGGTCGATGAAAAACTTACATGTGAATTTCTGCGGAGTAGCATTCAAAAATCCGTTGGTGCTTGCTTCAGGAGTACTTGGTGTTACGGCTCCTTCTTTGTCTCGGGTTATTGAGCTTGGAGCGGGAGGGATTACAACAAAAAGTTTGTGGAGAGAGCCACATCCAGGACATCCGAATCCGACGATGTTTGGAACCAAGGAATATTTCATGAATGCCGTTGGTTTGTCTGATGCCGGTTTAGTCAAAGGAGTGCAAACGATGAAAGAACTTCGTGAGCGCACAAAAGAACCGATTATCGCGAATATTGTTGCTGGAAATATTCAGGACTTCGGAGCAATCGCAGAGGCGATCGCAGAACTTTCCCCAGATGCCATTGAAGTAAATATTTCTTGTCCGAATGTGGAATCAGAATTCGGCAAACCCTTTGCTTGCTCTCGCATTGATGCGGCAGCTGTTACCAAATTGGTGCGTGCAAATGTAGGTGATATTCCCATTGCGATAAAACTGTCTCCGAATGTGGAATCAATTGTGGATATTGCAAAAGCAGTTGTAGATGCTGGTGCGGATGCAATTACGGCGATTAATACGGTTGGGCCGGGAATGCGTTGGAATATTGATTTACGTACGCCAATTTTATCAAACCGAGTGGGCGGAGTGTCTGGCCCCGCTATTTTTCCAATTGCGGTAAAAGCCGTCTACGACATTCATGCGGCGCTTCCAAATACCCCAATTATTGCCACCGGAGGAGTGAATTCCGGACGTGATGCATTAGAAATAATGATGGCAGGAGGAACGTTGGTTGGAGTTGGAACAGCGATTTATTATCACGGAGATGCAACGTGGAAAAAATTCACCGATGAGATGTCTCAGTGGCTTGAAAAAAGCGAGTTTGAGACTCTATCAGATATCATCGGTATTTTTCATAAAGCCTAGTTGTTAGTACGGAGAGTTTAGAAACTTAAAATATTCAAAATACAAACTTCAATCTACAAAAACGGTAAACTCTTAACTATAAACTTTTAACTCACTACTCATGGGATGTTGCGGAGGCGGTTGCGGAAAACAGAATGGAGAGGAAACCCTTCATCATGAGTTAAATACAGAGCCGCGAGCCTTTGTAATAGATCGTATGTGGGAGGAAGCCGAGAATATTCGCACCTTCGTTTTCAAAGGAACGCTCCATGCCAAGCCAGGACAATTTTGTATGCTTTGGATTCCCGAGTGTGATGAGAAGCCCTTTTCAATCGCTCGTGATTACGACGGAGAGATTTGGCTCACGATTTGTAAAGTTGGACCGGCAACGACACGTCTTTTTGAAATGAAAGCAGGTGATTATGTTGGGATCAGAGGAGCTTATGGACAAGGGTTTTCAACAGCCCTCACCCCCAGCCCCTCTCCCAAAGGGCGAGGGGAGCACTCAAAGGTGGTTCTCATTGGAGGTGGATATGGAACAGCTCCACTCCATTTTACCGGAAAATGTCATCAGGATGCTGGTTCTGATGTGACGATGATTATTGGAGCACGACATAAGAATTTATTAATCTGGGAAAAAGAGTCGAAAGATTCGGGATTTCGTACTCTAGTAGCGACAAATGATGGATCGGCGGGAATTCAAGGATTTACGACACATATTTTAGAAGATCTTTTGAAGAATGAAGCGATCGATCTGGTTCAAACTTGTGGTCCGGAAAAAATGATGCGGGCGATTGTGGAAATGTGCATAGATCAAGGTGTTCCATGTGAAGTCTCTGTGGAGCGATATATGAAGTGCGGATTCGGAATTTGTGGTCAATGCGTGGTGGAAACAGGAGAAAAAATGTGCCAGACGGGACCAGTTGTTTCTGCTGAGAAAGCAATGACCTTTTCTGACTTCGGAGTATTTCATCGTGGTGCAGAAGGGCAGAGGAAGAATTGGTGAGGTTCGTTTTTAATCGCCAGAACGGAAGACGCTTTGGGCTTTAGATTACAAACTACAAACTACAAACTACAAACTACAGTCTTTCCATAGTTGAAGACTGAAGATTCAGTATTAAATGACTACCACCTTTTAGCGGACAGGAAGAATATATATTTGATGAGAATATGGATTATATTTTACAAAGCAAAAAAAGACTCGCCGAGGCGAGTCTTTAGAATTTCGCTTGTTCTTGCTGTGATGGATTAATCTAGCCAACGAGTACTCATATGTGGAGAAATCATTCGATCATTAAATCCACCTTTATAATATGTTGATGGTTTTGAAATAGTTTCATTTTCCATACGTGCTCCAAGATTTCGGATCATGTCTCGTGTATTTAATACCGTTGCTCCTACGTTCATTTTGTACATTTCATTAATCATTTTTCGTCGTGGTACTTCGTTTTTCATTCCATCTACGTTTCCCATTTCCATAGCATCAGCATTGGTATATCCGTATCCGCCATCAACATAGTAATCGATAGCTGCTTTTCGGAACGTTTGTTTTGCATTTACTGCTTGTACTCGGGTTTTGGCTACCTTGCGTACTCGATCTTTGTCCTGTTCCATCTCTCCTGCACGATTCATTTCTGATCTAAGGTTTCCTTGTATGTGATTCTCTTTTTTTACTGCTTTCATCCGATCATCTTGGACAAAAGAGTTGTAATAATTTCTATCCTGCCGCATTTGATTGTACATATTTTTGTAGCGGAGTCGTAGTGCGTCGAGGTAACTCGCTTGTCGAGATTGTGCTACGGATACCGTGGATGCTTGGTTGAGAGAATCCATTGTTGCCGTATATGCATCTGCGGTTCCTCCAAATACGGTGGCGCACATAGCGATGGCCATTCCAGTTGAAAGTAGTTTTTTCATTGTTCTGAGGGGTTATAATTCAAAACTTCCTCTAGATTGTAATTCTTTTCCAAAGAGGAGCAAGCTTTTTTTGGGAGAATTCTTCCCCAGAAACATTTTTGTAAAAAATAAGAAAAAACTTGAATTTTTTTTTGGGAGAGGTTAGTTTAATCGTCGGTTTTCCTATTTCTTAATAAAATACAAAAACATGAAAATCAAAAATCCATTCGTAGCCAAAAGTTGGACGGTCGGGCACGTGATTCTCGTGCTTTGGTTCGCCTTTGCAACAATTTTTGTTGTTTATTCAGCATGGGGAGTATTGAATAATGTTATTTTTACTCAAGGAGTACAACGAGGAGTAACACTTGGACAAAATGATACTATTACTCGTGTAATACAGCTTTCCCAGAATTGTAACACGGTGAGCTTGTTCTCAGGAGAAGGAGCGAATCGTGTGGAGGTAGGACTTGTGAACTCAGAATGTTCAGCTGCTCAAGTAAAAGCGGCTCGTGATGCAGCAACACAACAACCAGCAGTTCAGCCTACACCAGCAGTCGAAACTCCTGTTGCTGAGCAACCAATGCAAGAAGAAAATATGCCAATGGCGGAATAAAGAAATTTCTTAGAAAAAAATAAAAAAGCTCCGTCTTTCATGAGGGGCTTTTTTGAAATGAAAACGCGTTTTATCGAGTGTTTCGATGAGTTTCTGCCTCGGATTCATAGTCTGATCCAAAGCGCGTATCTGTATTCAAAACATCACTTCCATATGTGTGAAAAAACCATTCATAAAGTGCATTAGTGAGAGAATTGCTCATAGCGAGAAATCCAAAAAGAAAGGGCATTGCGAGGAGAGCGAGCGTTGTAGTGTCTCCGGAGAGGGAGGTGGTAACGAGAAAATAAAAAGCAAGTCCTATAGAAAGAGCATACACATTTACAAGAAAATATTTGCTCCAATGAAGCGCTTCGAGTACCAAGAATGTAAATATTCCAGAGAGAAGAATATGCATAAGGACGATGTTTGTGACGCCTTCTACTCCTGATTTACTACTTGCCAGAATATATGCAGGCAAGAGAATAATCATAAGAACCAGATTTCCAAAGAAGGTATGGGTAAGCGTTGTTGATCGGAGAACAAATCGTTCTTCAACGAGGGTTATCAAGAAGGTGTATGTTGCGGTAGCTCCGAGGACTCCTAGAAACGTAGCAAGTAATACAAAATACACAAACAGAGGGTGTGTGTTGGAGTTTCCGACCAATACACCGAACTCATTTGTCATTGCGGCAGTAGAAGAAAGTGCATCTCCAACAACCGACCAACCCGAAAAAAGAATGAGCATGAGGACAACGCTTCCGGCTAATCCAGCACTAAATCCAGTAAAAAACCGGAATATAATTTGAGAAAGAGGGATGTTTTTTTCAGTGTTCATGTTTTTGTGTTTGCAATCGTTCTCATTCAGTTTAGCAGATTGATAAAAAAAAAGTCTACCTTTTATTTCAAATGGCAGGATGAAAACTTCAAACTTCAAATATCAAACTACAAACTTCAAACTTCAAACTTCAAACTTCAAACATATTCCTTGTTTGAATATTGTGGACTGAAGTTTCCAATTTGTTCCGTTTCTACTGACAATTCTTCTTTCGCCATTCTTCTATTTTTGCGTGATGTCCGGAGAGAAGAATGTCGGGGACTTTCATTCCGCGAAAATCTGCGGGGCGTGTATAGTGTGGATATTCAATTTTCCCGAACAATTTTTCACTAAAACTCTCTTCTTGATGGCTTTCTTCTTTCCCCAAAACTCCAGGAAGAAGTCGGCTGACAGCATCTATGAAAATTTGAGCGGGAAGTTCGCCTCCCGTGAGAACAAAATTCCCAATAGAAATTTCTCTATCGATTAAATTGTCTCGTACACGCTGGTCTATTCCCTCGTAATGACCGCACAATAAAATTATTCTCGAGTATTTTTTTTGATCAGAATATGATTCTGCTATTTCTTGATTGAAAACTGTTTTTGATGGAGTGAAAAACACTACCGGCGCAGAATCTTTTTCTAATTCTTTCACATATTCAATGCAGTCGAAGAGTGGCTGGCAGGTCATGAGCATTCCAGCACCTCCGCCAAAAGGAACATCGTCTACTTTGTGATGTTTATCGGTACTAAATTCACGAATGTCGTGGATGCGAATTTCTATTTTTTTTTCTTCAATAGCGCGACCAATAATTGAAGTTTTGAGAAAACTCACAAATGCTTCGGGAAAAATTGTCAGGATTTCAAATTTCATTTTTTGGGGAATTTTTTATAGATATTTTTTCGATGAAGAACACGACAAAAGAGAACCGTATCCTTTTCCAATATGATTCCAATACGATAATTTCGTATCCTTTTTTTGTAAAAACAATCGAATCCTCGTAGTTTTATAAAGTTTATGTCAGAAATACTTTCTGCATTTTCCGTTTTTTCAACAATTGTGACGATTGAAGTTCTTATTGATTTGTCATCAATATTTTTTAAATCTCGTAAAAATTGTTTTGCGATTTTATATCGCATTTTTGAGTTCTTGTAAGGAAGAAAACTGATTCTCTGCTTGAGCTTCTTTCATTTTTTGAGCCAAAAGACTATCTTCTAATTCTTCGAGAAATCCACGTTCTTCCATTATATTGAGCATTTCTTCGTTAAAGATAATGCCGGTTTTTTTATTGTTGGAGAGTACATAAATGGCCCCGGAACAATTCTTAATGACTTTTCCTGCAGATTTTTGGAGTTGAGAAATAGAAACAGTATCAAACATTATTCTGAATTAATGGTAAATTTCATATAGAATTGTATATATAATTTTTCGTTTTACAAGTTTCTTTTCAAAATTTCCCTAAATTGAGTACAATCGCACCGTTTCCTCACAATACATCTTTCATGCACGACAAAATTCAATCGGCTCTCAATTCCACCGTTGATACTCTTTCGTTCCCAGAAGCGTTTGGACATCACACCGGAAAGGTGCGTGAAAGTTTTATTCTCGATGAAAAACGTCGTGCAATTGTTGTTTCAGATCGTATATCAGCGTTTGATTTTATATTAGGAACGGTTCCGTTTAAGGGACAGGTTTTGAATCAAATTGCAGCGTGGTGGTTTCGGAAGCTTGACGGAATTGTTCCTCATCATTTGATTGACGTGCCAGATCCCAATATTTCTCTCGTAAAAAATGTAACGCCGTTACCTGTTGAAATTATCGTTCGCGGCTATTTGACGGGTTCAACCAAAACATCGAGTTGGTATGCGTATCAACATTCGGATCGCAAAATTTGCGGCATCGAAATGCCAGCAGGAATGAAGAAAAATCAACCATTTGCAACACCGATTATCACTCCTACGACCAAACCCACAGGAGCAGGGGAGCACGATGAGAATATTTCTTCGGCGGAAGTTGTTACGCGAGGACTTGTTGATCTAGCAACTTGGGAAAAGGCTCAAGATTATGCGATGAAAATGTTTGCGCTCGGGCAAAAAGTTGCTGCGGAACATGGGTTAATCTTAGTAGACACAAAATATGAAATGGGAATGACACCGGAAGGAGAACTCATTGTGATTGATGAAGTTCATACGCCAGATAGTTCTCGATATTGGATAGAAGAAACATATCAAAATCGTTTTAACCTTGGCATGGAGCCGGAAGCATTGAGTAAAGAATTTGTTC
The DNA here is from genome assembly GCA_018401175.1 of Candidatus Altimarinota bacterium. GTDB lineage: Bacteria > Patescibacteriota > Gracilibacteria > UBA4473 > UBA4473 > M50B91. The sequence goes on along the minus strand of JAGYLK010000199.1, from coordinate 2,526 downwards.
GAACAGCACTCGTCGAAAAGGGATATGATGTGGATGATCCAACAGCAGATCCATCACAGTATTTGAGTGATGATTTGAGAGTGATGGCAGCAGAAAAGTATATTGAGCTCTATGAGAGAGTAACGGGGGATTCGTTTGTGTTTCCTGCCGATGGGAGTGCGGTTGAGAGGATTGAGGGGGTTTTGAAGAAATTGTAAAACTTCAATCTACAAACTTCAAATTACAAACGGGTAATTGATTCTGGCTTATCCAGATCGACTTCGGTGTTTTTTGTGTCACAAAGCGTTTGAGCATTAAATATTCATGGAGCTTCCTCGATCATTCCATTAGCATGTTATAAAATACGTATCAGATTCCAGACAAGTTGGAATGACAGTATTGGTTTACTAAAATAAAAAAACATAATTAAGTTCCCCTTTCCAACGGGAAACAGGGGATCTGTAGAGAAACTCCTTATTTTTTTGAAAACAAAAGTAACAATAACACAAAAAACCGTTTATTGCTAGTCTTTTTTGAACAAAAAAGTTGCACTGCATAGTGAAAGAGGGCAGTATTTTGTTACAAAGTTTTGTATTTTTTTTAACTTCTCCCAAAAATGAGAAACAAATTCCAACAGCGAGGGTTTACCCTCATCGAATTGCTGGTGGTGATCGTGATTCTAGGAATCTTGTCTACGATCTCCGTCGGTACGTTCCGTTCATACTTCGCCAAAGCTCGAGACAGTGAGCGTGTATCGACGGTTCAAAATCTGGCAATGATGATTAAGGTTGACTCAGGAGGATCGGGAAATTGTTCGGTTTATAATTATACGGGGCTCACGGAGGGTGGCGAAACGTGTGAAACTACGAAACTTTCGGAGTTGCTAAAGGATAACGATTACAAAGTGGCAGTGGCGAAAAACGGACTTGCCTATTATTATGGAGTACATCTGGGTGCCACAGAAGGAAATAATGAATTTTTTGTAACTATTGGATCAGAAGAAGAGGTTGCTCAGAATGGAAAAAAAATAGTCGATACTGAGGAATATGCATTTATTGATGGTACAACAACCGGAATTGATACTATTATGGCGAATGCAGGAGGAGCAGACGGATGTACTTGGAGTACAGAGGATCATAAGCCCACATGTGGAGCAGAGTGGGACGTATATATTATTAATACAGATGGAACTATTGGTATAACGCCATTTACAGAGGGTGTCGGTACGCCTGAAGATTCACTGTAGTTTTATTTCTCTCTTTTGAGATTATAGAAAAACCCTCTTGTACAAGAGGGTTTTTTATTTTTGAATTTTTTTGTTACACTTACAGAAATAACTTCTTTTCCCATGAAACAAATATATAACAGATTGGGGTTTACCCTTATTGAGTTGCTCGTCGTGATCGTGATTCTGGGAATTCTTTCTACTATTTCCGTGGGAACATTTCGTTCGTATTTCGCCAAAGCTCGAGACAGTGAGCGTGTATCAACGGTACAAAATATCGCAATGATGATGAAGGTTGATTCGGGAGGAGCAGGGGATTGTTCGGTCTATAATTATACCGGCTTTGAGAGTGATGGGACGATACCTTGTCCATCAACGGCGCTTGAGGATCTCTTATCTGAGAATGATTATAAAATGCCAGGATCAAAAAATGGGTTGTCCTATTATTATGGAGTAAATATAGGGGCAACTGATGGAGATAACGAATTTTTTATCGTTATTGGTGCAGAAGAAGAGGTTCCTCAGAATGGAAAACAAATAGCAACGTCAGGGAATTATATTTTTGTTGATGGAACCACAGAAGGAATTGATATGATGACAAAGGGTTCTGCTGCGGGAGGATGTGATTGGGATGCTGATAATCACGCCCCTGGTTGTGGTGCAGAGTGGCAGGTATTTCCGATTAGTGATGATGGAACATTGGGAACGGCTGTTCCTGCAGTTTGATCAGTATTGTAAAAGAGAAAAAACTTCTTCTCATGAAGAAGTTTTTTTTTGTGAAAAGGTTTGTTATACTTACCAAGTTAATCTCCATTTCCTATGAAACAAATAATAAAAAAATCCGGATTTACGCTTATTGAGCTTCTTGTCGTGATTGTGATTCTCGGAATCCTTTCGACTATATCCGTGGGAACATTCCGTTCCTACTTCGCCAAGGCTCGAGATTCCGAGCGCGTTTCTGCTGTGCAAAATATTGCCATGATGATCAAGGTGGATTCAGGCGGAAACGGAGATTGTTCCGTCTATAATTATACGGGGAAATGGGGTGACGGGACAGTCGATTGTGAGAGTTCAGTGGTCGGGCTTTCCACTTTGCTTATAGAAAATGATTATAAAATGCCAGATGCAAAAAATGGGCTAGAGTATTATTATGGAGTATTGACGGGAGCAACAGAAGGAGAGAATGATTTTTTTGTCGTTGTGAGAGCAGAAGAAGAGGTTCCTCAGAATGGAAAGGAAATAGGAAATACGGGAGCGTATGCTTTTGCTGATGGAACCACAGACGGAATTGATGCCATTACCTCAGGAGGTTGTGCCTGGAC
>JAGYLK010000198.1 GCA_018401175.1 Candidatus Altimarinota bacterium | reverse complement strand
AATTCTCAATAGAATTTGTACTCATGGCCTGATCTTTTCCGATTTTATTTTGTTTTTTTTGAGAAGGCAGGTTCGTGTTTTTCACTGAGTGGAAAATAGGAATTTGAATTTTTTAAGTATTAACCCTAAAAAATAAATTTTATGGATGCACTTTTTTTATTATCTCTCTTTATCATAGCGATAGTTGTGATAAACGATCGTAGGCCCAATGGTTGGGCTGAGATCGGAAAAATGATGCCTAAGAAGTAAAAACAAAGTAAAAAGAAAGGAGAAAAAGCCTGAGATTATCTTGGGCTTTATTTTTTAATCCTTTGGTGGAATTTGATAGTAATTAAACAGAAATGTAGCGATTTTTTGAAAGGTTCCAGCAGCGGTTTCAGATCCCCACTGAGATGTTTTGGGATAATCGAGTTTCACGAGAATGACAAATTGAGGATTGTCATATGGACCAAATCCAGCAAAAGAAGCAATCGTAGTCCCGAGTCCAGTGAGAACTTTTCCTTTTTGATAGGTTTGAGATGTTCCTGTTTTTCCCATGACACTGTGTCCGCGGACTCTCGCTCCTCGAGCAACACCATTTTCAACAGAGTTTAAAAGCATTGCTTTTATCGTCTGATATGTTTCCTCGGAAATTACTCGGTGAATGCGTTCAGGTTCAAATACTTCTTCGGATCCATCAGGAGCAATTATTTTTTCTATCAGTAAAGGCTTCATCAAATATCCACCATTCGCCAACGCTCCGTATGCCATAGCCACCTGAAGAGGACTTGCCGTAAATCCTTGCCCAAATCCACGAGTAATAAGTTCGGATTCTACCCAATCTTTCCAGAATTCCACCTGTCCTTTTGCCTCTCCATCAATCTCAATATCTGTAAATTGTCCAAATCCAAAATTTTTCAAATATTCATACACCATTTGTGCTCCCATTTTTCTCGTAATAAAAGCAATTCCTGTATTTAATGAACGATTAATAACATCAATCATAGTTGTCGGTCCATTGTATTCTTCATCGGAATTTCTGATTTTGAATTCATCAACTTCCACCGGGCCGTTGTCATCAAATTTTGTTTGTGGCGTTACTTCATCGGCATTTATAGCGGCGGCCATAGTAAAAGATTTAATCACCGATCCGGGTTCATATTCATCCGATACGATTTTATTTCGAAATACCCGTGGTCCCCAGAGATTAAAATATCTAAAAAAGGATTCATCGTCCGTTTTTATAGTGGGAATACGTTGATTGAAGTTTTCATCTTCTCGGTCGATTTCTTCTTGTTTTTCTGTTATTTCAAATGTCGCAAATACGTCTCCGAAATTGTTGGGATCAAAAGTCGGGGCATGAGCCATAGCAAGAATTCGTCCTGTTTGTGGGTCAAGAACAATTACTTGTCCGGAATCAGCATCAAATACGCGGACATCTTCCGCGAGAATTTTTTCGACTGCATTTTGGATAACTCGATCAAGCGAGAGCAAGATGTCAGATCCATCTTGGGCACCTTGAATACCAGATCCAGCTCCCAATATTTGTTGTCCAGAAGTTGTGGTGGCTCCAGAAATGAGTCCTTCTTTTCCGCGAAGCACTTCATCAAAACGCCCTTCGATTCCATATTGTCCGGTTCCTGTTCTGTCAAGGAACCCGATTGTTTGAGAAGCGAGCGTTTTCTCCGGATAATATCGCCAGTATTCATCCGTGAGTTGGATGCCGTGAAATATTTTTTTCAGTTCGGGATTACTTTTGAGTTCCCGTATTTTTTCGGAAATTTCAGGTGATATTTTATGTGATATTTCTACATACCTTTTTTTTCTTTTTTGAAGAAGAGGACTGAGTTCCTCGGAAGTACTTCCTATAAGTGGAGCGAGTTCTTCAGCGACTTCATGAGGAATTGAAATTTGTACGGGGTCGGCAATTACATTTCCTCTTTCAATTTTTATTCCGGGGAGGTTGAGAGCACGAATGGTTTCTTGTCGCAGAGGATCGACATTCATATTAAGGACTACTCGTCGACGTTCGGTCTCCATAAAAATAGCGGCTAGTTTTTGTTGATACGCCTGGAGAATGGATTGCTCGAGGGGGTTCATTTTTTGCGGATCCATTTCAAAAGGACAACTGTCGAGTTCCTCACAATGAGCATTGATAAGTAGTGGAGCGAGTTTTTCTGCTACGAGTTGAGGATTTCCGCGTTCAGCTGCTTTTATTTCATCCTTTGATCCAAAGTTGGGTTGTTGTAATACAAGAGGGTCAACAAACAACATTTTGAGCGTATGATTTGTTGCGAGAGGAGTTACTTCATTTGAATATCTATTTTTTTGGACCAATATTTTTCCTCGACGAGCAGTGAGCACGGAACTTTTTTCATGCTGGAGTCGTGCTTGTCTGTCATATCTTTCGTGTTGTATAATTTGTAAGTCAAACAAACGCACAGCAAAAATAACGTATAAAAGAACAAATATAATTTTGAGAAGTTTTATGCGTTGTGGAAAGTCGGAGTTCATTCGGAGAAATTTTAAAGCACAAACTTCAAACTTCAAACTTCAAATCTTTCAAATGAGGAAGAAAGGAATATTTATCTTCCGAAAAGGTGTACAATCAGAGAGTACAAAAACTCGACAATTTTCACAAAATTTGCGAGACTCTTCTCAAATGAATGCTCCGTCATATGATTTTGACACGAGCCTGGAAGAAATTATTTCTCAAATAAAGGGATATTATCATCCACGCTTATTACAATCCGACGAAAAGTTGGTGAGAAGGGCGTATGAGTTTGCAAAAAAATCACATGAGGGACAGAAGCGGTTTTCAGGAGAAGCATATTTTGTCCATCCGGTTGAGGCGACCAAGATTCTGCTTTCGATAAATCCCGATGTTGAAACAGTTGCAGCATGTTTATTGCATGATGTTATTGAAGATACTTCTATTACCGCAGAGGAGGTGGGGAAACTTTTTGGAGAGCGAGTTCAATTTCTTTGTGAAGGAGTTGAAAAAGTAGCCAAGGTAAAATTAGCCGCCTCTGATTTGCAACAAAAAAAGTTCGAGAATTTTCAGAAGTTATTTATCGCAATGGCACAGGATATTCGCGTTATCTTTGTGAAACTTGCTGATCGTATTCATAATCTTCGGACGCTGGAGTATGTAAGGGAGGAGAAGCAAGAACGTATTGCGTATGAGTCGTTAGAGATTTATGCACCAGTAGCAGAGCAAATGGGATTGTTTGGATTTAAAAACGAAATTGAAGACTGGAGTTTTCGAATTCTTGAACCGGAGAAACATGCGCGGCTCTCTACTGAATTTAATGAAATACGACGCACGCGCATTAAATATATAGAGCAAGCGCGTCGTGAAATTCTAAAAGCGGCTCGACAGGAAGAATTTTTGGAGAAGATTGTTTCTATTTCGGGGAGAGAAAAAAATATTTACTCCTTGTACAAAAAAATGAAGCGGAAACATGTGGACAGAGTAGAAGATATTTTTGATTTATTAGGAGTTCGTATGGTGGTAAAAACAAAAGAGGATTGTTATCGAGCATTGGGAATTGTTCATGGACATTGGCGACCGATTCCTGGGCGATTCAAGGATTATATTTCCGTTCCTAAACCAAATGGATATCAATCGCTTCATACCACCGTTTTGGGACTAGGACAATCACGAGTTCCAATGGAAATTCAGATTCGTACGGAAAGAATGAACACGGATGCGGATCTGGGGCCGGCAGCTCATTGGGCGTACAAAAAAACGGGGAGTTCGGACTTTGATTCAGAATATCTTTCCAAGACCGCGTGGCTTCCTCGAAAATTAGAGAAGAATAGACCATTATCAGCAGAACAATTTTTTGAAGAAGTTTCGCAATCTATTTTTTCGGCACGGGTACACGTTTTTACTCCCAAAGGAGATGTAAAATTTTTACCACGAGGAGCAACATCAGTTGATTATGCGTATTCAGTTCATACTGAAATCGGAGATACGTGTGTAGGATCTTTGGTAAATGGAGTAATTCGCCCATTAGATAAAGTGCTTCAGAATGGAGATGTGGTAGAGATTTTGACCAAAGCAGGAAGAAAACCAAATCCACATTGGCTTTCGTTTGTGCGTTCCACGAGTGTTCGCCACAAAATTATGGCGGCACTTCGAAAGGATGGTGATTTTGATATGCTCGCTCCCGAAAAACAAAAGAAGCAAGAGAAAAAAGTTTCGCTCTCTCCAAAACGAGAGGGAGATGAGACGAAAAAAAATATTTCTACGCAGGCAGAATTAATTATTGGGGGGGAAACAAATTTATCATATCGCTTTGCTACTTGTTGTAACCCAACTTCGAAAACGCCATTACGAGCTTATAAATCGAGAGGATTGCAATTTGTGGTTCATGATGCTTGTTGTGATGAATTGGCACGGTTAGATATAGAGAGAACGTTTGATGCTCGATTTTTAATCGTACGAAAAATGAAGGTTTTTGCGCAGCAGAAGGTGGGAATATTGCATCGTTGCGCAGAAATTTTCGATACTCGGGATATCAATATTTTGGATATTAATATTCAAAAAATAAGAGGGGAGGGGGTGATTGTACATTTTGAATTGGGGGCAGTGCGATTGGAAGATATGGAAAAAGCCCGTCTGGCGATATTAAAAGTATATGGTATTAATGAAGTAGAATTAGTGGCGTGAGTTCAAACTTCAATCATCAAATTACAAACTACAAATGTTTCTTAAAATATGTATTTTGGATGAGTTTTGTGAATTGACTTTTTTGGCGAATTTTGGCAGAGTGCTGGCACGTTCTTCGACATTACGGGGGTGCTAGGTTTTGACGGGGAGACCCGAAATTCTCAACTTGCGTTCACGGCGTGCTGATACCGCCGGCAGATCCGATCAGTAAAATTTAAGTGCAAACTACACTCAAAAACTAGGACGCTTGTTCGCAACTCGCTTTGCGCGACCTGCTTACGCTTACGCGGCCTAACTCATCAAATCGTGCTTGAGCCATTTTGCTCGTACGTGTCGTAATCAAACGTCTCGAGGAGATTACGTCCAACTTTCTGAGACTTATGTTGCAACAGTGATTCGTTTGTAACAGACATTAAAGAATCGCCCCAATGATGCTTTTGTTTGGTTTCTAATCATTGGTTCTTCAAATCAAACTATGAACGTAGAGGGTTGTTGATTTCCTCTTCGGACACCGGTTCGACTCCGGTCACCTCCACCAGCCTTCGCTCTGCGAGCTTCGGCTGGCACAGCCAGCCAGAAGAGAGCAGTAAAGCGAAGAGCTAGGCCGACGAAGCCTGTTTTTTTGTTGTAAAAAATAATTCTCCGTTTTACGCCTCCTTTCATGATCA
>JAGYLK010000197.1 GCA_018401175.1 Candidatus Altimarinota bacterium | reverse complement strand
AAATCTATGAAAAAAATCTGTACCGTTTCCGGAGTTGAGTTCGAAATCACCAAGGAAGAAATCGATCGACGAAAAGAACTCGGAGTTCCCCTTCCCACAATGTGTCCGCAAGAACGCATGAGAAGACGTCTCCTCTTCCGGAATGAACATACGCTTTTTCGAAGAAGGTGCCATGGCACAGAAAAAACAATCATTTCTCTTTATCCACCAGAATTCGATGTCCCTGTATATGATAACGAATATTGGTGGTCTGATAATTGGGATCCAAAAAAGTTTGGACGAGATTTTGATTTTAATAAGACTTTTTTTGAACAATTTCAGGAACTCTGGAAAGAGGTCCCAAAAATGGCACGCATTCAGCAAGGAGCAATTGAAAATTCTACCTTTACGAATGCTGTTTCTGATTTAAAGAATTGCTATCTTGTGTTTTCAACAGCAGCGGCGGAAGACTGTATGTACTGCGATTCATGTGAATTTTCACGCGATTGTGTGGACTGTCGCTGGGTATTGAATTCTGAGCTCATGTACGAATGTGCTGACTGTAATAAATGTTATTCGTGCACCCATAGTCAACGATTACGACATTGTACTGACGCCCATTGGTCCAGTGATTGTGTCGGATGCTCTAATTGTTTTGCTTGTGTGGGGCTCCGAAAAAAAGAATTTCATATTCTCAATAAACCGTGTACCAAAGAAGAATGGGCAGAACTAATGAAGAGTCCAGAAAAACAAACCGAAACGCTGAAAAATTTGCGAGAGCTCTATCTCCAAATGCCGCGTAAATACACCGAGCAATTGCAGTGTGAGAAATGCACGGGAGATTTTTTACTTCGATCCAAAAATGCGCATGAATGCTGGGACTGTTTTGATATTGAAGATTGCCAATATTGTGATGGAGTAAGAAATGCACATCACTGTCTCGACGTTTCCTTTTTTGGATGCACTGATTCTTCACATTTATTTAACTGTGAAGCATGTGGGCACGGAGCAAATGAAATCATGGGATCAAAACTCGTTTGGGGTGGATCACACGACGTAGCACATTCATACGAATGTTTTTCGAGTCACGATCTTCTCGGATGTTGTGGGATGAAAAAAGCGGAATACTGTATTCTCAATAAACAATATTCTGAAGAAGAGTATTTCAAATTACGAAAAAAGATTATTGATTACATGCAAAAAACTGGAGAATGGGGCGAGTTTTTCCCTCCCGAAATGTCTCCTTTTTGCTACAACGACACGATGGCTCAAGACTCCCTTTCTCTAACAAAAGAGAAAGTAATAAAAAATGGATGGCGCTGGAGAGACGAAGAAAAAAGCGTTCTCTATGATGGTCCAAAAGTTCCTCTTCCCGAACAAATAAAAGATGTTTCTGATGATATTTGTGAAAAAGTACTCACCTGCGAAGCCACTAGAAAAAACTACCGTATTCAAAAAGCAGAATTAAAATTTTATCGAAAAATGAATCTTCCTCTTCCCAAAATATGCCCTGACGAACGACATTTTCGTCGAACCATATTGCGTAATCCGCGAAAATTATTTGAACGAAAATGTGATAAATGTGGCACCGATATTCAAACCACGTTTGATCCAGATCGACCGGAGAAAGTGTTCTGCGAAACGTGTTATCAAGACGCCTTAAATTAGCATTGATTTTTTTGTAAAACAACCTGTTCTGTGCTATACAAACAGCGGTGCTCTAAACTTGATCATGAAAACTTTTCTCGTCAATATCCCGCAGAATAATAAAAAGATTGCGAAGGCATTTGATGAGATATTGATACAACTGCATGAAACGCTCCATGGGCAAAAAATATCTTTTGAAATTGCCGCTATGGGGCAAAACGTAGGGTTTTGTTTCACCGCTTCTCCATCGGTAGCAGAAGTGGTTTCTGGGCAAATTTATGCAGAAATGCCAGATGCCGATATTGTTGAGATCCCTGATTTTACAAAAAGAATTACCAAAGAAACTTCTTTTTTCTCCGCCGAATTAGGACTGGAACGAAATGATTTATTCCCATTGCGGGATTACACCGAATTTGAAGGAGATTCCCTTTCGGGAATTTTGAATGTAATGTCAAAGGTAACGCCGGGGGAAGGTGTATGGATTCAAATCATTGCACAACCCGTACAAGACTCAGGATTCCATCATTTTAAACTCGGATGGCGTAAGCGATTTGATAAAGTTACTCAAGCGTTCCGAGTGAAGTACTGGTTCAAAAAAGGAGCATCCAAAACCTTTAGTGAAAAAATTTCCAGTAAAATCACAGGGCGTGTCTACAAAGTTTCCATGCGTGTTGCCGCTTTTTCTGATACCCCGGAAAAGGATACACGCAGTCGATTGAAAGCAATTCTGGGCGCTACACAAAACTTCAATACGCTCGACCTCAATAAAATTCAAGCGGGAAGAACGAGCAAAAATCACTCACGAGTAGATGATTTCCAGAAGAGAAAGATGATCAACTCGTTTCTTCTTTCAACAAAAGAACTAGCAACACTGTACCATCTCCCAAATGAACAAGAAGTTCCAAACTTGATGCATGTGCTCGCAAAAAAAGCTGAACCGCCTTCCGCTTTACCCGTAGATAAGCGCGACAAAAGTATCTCCTTCTTTGGAGAAACAAATTTTCATGGAAGGCGAATCCCCTTTGGAATTCATCGAGATGATCGCCGTCGCCATCTCTACACCGTTGGAAAATCTGGTTCTGGGAAATCGAAGCTCTTAGAACTCTTGATCCAAAATGACATTTTATCGGGAAAAGGAGTAGCAGTACTGGATCCTCACGGAGATCTTGTAGATAATATTCTCCGAATGATTCCTGAGAATAGAATACAGGATGTAGTCTTTTTTGATCCCTCTGATCTTGCTTTTCCTGTTGGATTTAATCCGATTGAAGAAGTACCACCGGAACTAAAAATTCGAGTAACACTTGGATTTATCGAGATTTTCAAAAAATTATTTGGTGCAAATTGGACGCCACGACTCGAACACGTACTTCGATATACGACACTGGCTTTACTCGATACACCGGGAACGACGATTTTGTCTATTTTGAAAATGCTAACGGATAAAAACTATCGTCAAACTATCGTGCGAAATATTCAGGACAATGTGGTAAAAAATTTCTGGGTGAATGAGTTTGCCGGATGGAGTGAGAAATTTGATAACGAAGCAATTACGCCATTGTTGAACAAAGTAGGACAATTTGTTTCTACCAATATGATTCGAAACATTGTGGGACAGCCAGAGAACAAACTGGATTTTCGGGATGTAATGGACAATCAGAAAATTTTCTTGATGAAAGCGTCCAAGGGAATTCTCGGGGAAGAAAATGCAGCATTGATCGGAGCGATTGTAATTACAAAAATGTACCAAGCCGCTATGTCACGAGCCGATACAAAAGAGGAAGATCGAAAAGATTTCTATCTCTATGTAGATGAGTTTCAAAATTTCGCAACAGATACATTCGATGAGATTCTGTCTGAAGCACGAAAATATCGTTTGAATTTGACCATTGCTCACCAGTTTATGGGACAATTACCAGACTCTATTCGCAAAACGGTTTTTGGAAATGTCGGATCAATGATCTCATTTCGAGTAGGAGGAGAAGACGCAAAAATTTTGGCAGAGGAATATAATCCTCGTTTCAACGAGCGAGATATTATCAACTTGGGAGTGCGAGAATTCTACATAAAAATGTCGGTGAACGGAGAACTCTGTGAAGCATTCTCTGGTCGCACGCTCGACATGGTCTATCCCAAGAAAGATTATTCTCGAGAGTGCATCGCTGCTTCCCGTGAAAAATACGCCAATCACGTAGACAAAGTTCAGGAGATTTTGACTCAGTGGGAAGAAGGAAAATTTGATCCAAAAGCAAAGCCTGAAAAATCAACTGCCTTTGAAGAAGAAGCTGAATTTGAAGCGCCAATTGTCTAACAACTCACCCCGTTTTCTCCCTCTTTCAAAAGAGCTGGGTGAGTTGTTTTTTACAAAGAAATATGCAAAATTTATCATAGATGAAAAAAGTTTGTGCTATTTCGGGAAAGAAATTTGAAGTTTCTCAAGAAGAGCAAGATTTTTTGAAAAATATTGCCCCTACTTTTGAGGGAGAAAAATTTGATATTCCATTACCAGAAATGTCTCCTGAAGAACGTGCTCGACAGCGAGTCTCTCATCGAAACGAACAATTCCTCTTTCAAAATAAAAACTCCTTTTCCGGAAAACCATTGCTTTCAATTTATCGTCCAGATAGTGAAGTAAAGGTGTGTTCTCGTGAAGAATGGTTTTCTGATGTTTGGGATGCAATCGACTTTGGACGCGATTTTGAGAACACCAAATCTTTTTTTAATCAATATCATGAACTGCAAAAAGAAGTTCCATACGCGGCAACGGTAACCGTAAACAATGAAAATTGTCCTTATGCCACTTCTCTTGGAGAGTCAAAAAACTGTTTTTTGGTAAATTCATCAGACTACTGTGAAGACTGTTTGTATGGAAAGCTATTGCAACACTGTACCTCAACTATTGATTCCTCCTTCGGGTATAAATCCGAACTTTTATATGAATGTTTTAGTGTTGAGAATTGTTATGATTGTAAATGGGTATATTACTCCCAAGGATGTCACGATTGCTGGTTTTGTGATGATTGTCGAGGATGTCATCACTGTTTTTTGTGTACTAATTTGGTGAAAAAAGAGTACTACTTCATGAATGAAAAAGTATCACGAGAAGAATATGAAAAAAGAATTTCAGATTTTTTATCCGACCATAAACATATTTTGAAAGCCAAAGAAATCTTTGATGCGTTACGAAAAAAACGAATCTACAAATATGCCCGTGCTGTAAATACAGAAAATTGCACGGGCGACTTTATAATTAATGCCAAAAATTGTCTCGATTGTTATGACATGATGGGGACTGAAGATTGCCGATACGTCCAATTGGCAGTTGAATCCAGAGATATGTTCGATTGTTCGAATATCTACGATCGCTCTGAATTATCCTACAATACGTTAGGGACAATGAATACGTTCAACTGTCATTTTTGCCTGTATATATTTTTCTGTTCTGACCTCTGGTATTGTGAGCAATGTTTTTCTTGTAAAAATTGTTTTGGATGCGTAGGACTGAGAAACAAGCAGTACTGCATTTTTAACAAGCAGTACAAAAAAGATAGCTATGAAAAAGAAGTCGCTCGCATCATTCAGTCCATGCAAAAAACAGGCGAGTGGGGACAATTTTTCCCTATTGAAATTTCACCATTCCCGTACAATGATACTGTCGCGCAGGATTATTTCCCTCTTACTCAGAAGGAGGTGTTGGAGAAAAATTGGAGATGGGGGGAAGACTTAAATAAAAATACACATCCTCAAACATACGATGTTCCCGGGAAAATTACAGATGTAACAGAGGCTATTCTAAAAGTCATTCTGGCCTGTCACTCTTGTGGAAAAAACTATCGCATCCAACCTCTTGAATTGACTCTCTATCGAAAAATGAAACTTCCTATTCCTCAAGAATGCCCTCATTGTAGATATAAGAAACGTATGGACTTGAGAAATTCGCGAAAACTTTTTGAGCGAAAATGTGGAAACTGTGGAATAGAAATCCAAACCACATTTGCTCCGGAGAGATCAGAGAAAGTATACTGTGAGAAATGTTATCTTGATTGCATAGAATGAAAAAAATCTGTGCTGTTTCTGGGGTTGAGTTTGAAATCATCCTCCTTCGTCCGCCTGAAGCGGACTGCGGCGGACAGGATTTGCAAAACCTCATCACCATTCTCTCATGAAGAAAATATGTGCCATTTCTGGAAAAGAGTTCCTGATTACGGACGAAGATCTGAAATTCTATGAGAAAATGGGGGTTCCAGTGCCGACGCTGTGTCCCGAGGAACGACTGAAAAGGCGGTTGTCATGGCGGAACGATCGATCTTTTTTTAAACGAAATTGTAGCGCAACAAATGAGGCTATCATTTCTCTCTATCACCTAGATCAAGTGTTTCCCGTTTTTAATAATAAATACTGGTGGAGTGATCAGTGGGATGCCCTTACCTATGCACAAGAATTCTGTTTTGACAAACAATTTTTCAAACAATTCAATGAATTATTGAAACGGGTTCCCCAGCTCGCTATTATAAATGATAACAATATTCAAAGTGAAAATTGTGCCTATTGCCAAGATCTTTCAAAAAGTAGAAACTGTTATTTCACTATGGAAAGTTGGTTTGCTGAGGATGTTTTATATTCTCACCATTGTGACCATGTAAAAGACATTTCAGATTGCTTGAGTATTTTTAATGGTGCAGAACTTGCCTATGAATGTATTTTTTGTACCAAAATATTTCATTGCGGATTTTTACAAAACTGCGAAGGATGCCATAATTGTTTTTTTGGATATGATCTTAAGGGATGTAGAGACTGCTATTGTTGTTCTGGTCTTCGTCATAAACAATATTGCATTTTTAATAAACAATACACAAAAGAAGAATATGAAAAACATATCAAGAATGTTCACTTGAGAGATTTCATTCAACTAGAAACGCTAAAAAATAAATTTAAAAACTGGCTCCTTTCTAAACCGCGTAAAGCAACTATTTTGCAAAATTGTGAAAATTGCGAAGGACACCAATTATTAAATAGTAAAAATGTACTGGGGTTTGGAAGTTTTAATTCTCAAGATTCAAAGTATATTATTAATTCTGATTCAGCAGTATCCTCATATGATTGCCAAGGCGGAAATTATCAATGGAATCTCGAGTGTATAACTTGCGATGATTCATGGATGACAATGTATTCCTTATGGTGTTGGAAATCCAAAAACATGTTTTACTCGAATAACTGTCATAATTGTGAAGATTGTTTTGGGTGTGTCAGTTTGAAGCGAAAACAATACTGCATCCTCAATAAACAATATTCAAAAGAAGAATACTTCCAGCTGCGCGACAAAATCATCGAACATATGAAAAAGACCGGCGAATGGGGCGAATTCTTTCCGATCGAACTCTCACCGTTTGCGTACAACGAAACCGTCGCCCAGGAATACTTTCCCATGACCAAAGAAGAAGTGTTGGCAAAAGGATGGAAATGGCGTGACGATAGTACGGACAAGTCGCGACTTGTCCCTACACTGGACGTAATCCCCGACGATATCGCCGACGTCCCGGATTCTATCTGCAACGAAATCCTCGCATGTGAAACCTGTGGAAAAAACTACAAAATTCAAAAAGCGGAACTAAAGTTTTATCGCAAAATGAATCTCCCAATTCCACACAAATGTCCAGACTGTCGGCACGCAGAACGAATGAAATTGAGAAATCCACGAAAACTCTTTGAACGAAAATGCGACCAGTGCGGAACAGACATTCAAACTACATTTGCTCCCGAGAGACCGGAGAAGGTGTACTGCGAGAAGTGTTATCTCGATGCGGTGGAATAATCAGTTTTCTCCCCCCTCAATCTTATTTAAGAGAGCCTTAATGGAACAAGAAAAAGAACTACAGTTGTCTTTTATCGGACATCCATTATCACAATATCTGTTGGATAAATGTGTTACTTTATCAGCAAGTAAGGGGATTGTTTCGAGCTTTCTTTCTTCTATTCCAGCCGATACTTCTAATGCCATTCGTAAAAATAATTATTCGTGTATAATTATTTTCCTTCTTCCCAAAAGGGTCAAGCAATAAAATCTTTTTTAAAGAATCTCAAAATACGAGCCACAACTTTGGCAATTCTCTTTTTTTTACTAACTCTCTGTATAATCTTCTTTTAAAATTTTCCGTGATTATTAGTCAATTCTATCGTGCCACAAAACTCGTCGCTCCAAGCCATGCAAGGTCAAAGATCGCCTTCTGGGTACGAAATAATTCCGCATTTTCCATGAGAACC
>JAGYLK010000196.1 GCA_018401175.1 Candidatus Altimarinota bacterium | reverse complement strand
AACGGAATCATCGCGAGAAGAAGCCAACTTATTTTTTTGAACATTACATAGGAATCAAAAATCGAACGAGAACATAGCTTGCCGAAGCAATGATAACACCAACAAGACTTGTCTTTACCATTCGTTTGGCACGGGTTGTCTGATCTTCATCACCGAAGCTGATCACAAAGTATAGACTCGAAAGAACGAGCATGGCCATTGCCAAAATTGCTACAAATGAAAGCGTGAAATTCACAATTCCGGCAACTTCCATTACGAGGATTTCAGTGGTTCTTTCCGGAGAATCTTGAAACGACAAAACGCGAACGATGATTTCCGCCATCAAGATAAGAGCAGAACCAAGCAGCAACGATTGTAAAAATTTTTTCTCCTGAGAAATCGTCTCTTCTTTTTCTCCACTCATGATCAAATGATATCCCGCAAGAACAGCATTGAGAAGCATGAATGCCCCAGCTGCATATTCAAAGAAGCGAATGACATCGAGAGCCTTTTCATGAAATTTCGCTTGGGTTTCTCCTCCCAAAATATCATTTCCGCCAGAAGGATCGAGAAGCTCAAATCCCACGAATTCAGCGAGTGAAATAACAGCAAGTCCGAGAACGAGCCATGCAAATTGAGTTTTGTAATTTCTTAATTTTTCATCATTTCCCAAAGACATGATGTATTTGATACCAAGAATCACAATGAAGAGGATTGCGATTGCCCCGAGCACACGGTTGATCATTCGAATTAAATCTCCGCGAAAGAGTGTTTTGAGTCGGTTCTCGTTTGTCGACTGAAGGTGGTCTCCTATCCGCATAATTACGTTTTCGGTAAAAGCCGTATCGTAATTTTCTTCAGACAACTTTAATTGTTTTGTTTCGAGACAAAGACCCGTTGCGGTTTGCGCCTCTTTCCCGACACGTTTGAAATTTGTTTCCGCTTCTTCCCAAAGATCATTTGCAAGGTTTTGCTGTCCCTCATTTAATGCGTCTATTGCTGCGATTTGGTGAACGAGGGATTGCGCATATGACTTTGTCTTCTGAATTGAAGAATTACATATTTCGTTCATCGTCTCCTGTGCCTTTAATGCCCTCAATTCCTCGTTCTGTGCTTTGAGCATGGGGATGTTATCTTCCGCATGAGCCGTTGCACCCAACATCAGAATTATGAGACCAAGAGTCCAAAATATTTTTTTCATTCCCAAGAGTATACCGTAAAAAGGGTTTTTTCTCAAATAATTTTGACAAAAATAAAGGAGTAATTACACTCTCGTCGGTTTGATCTTTTGAAACACAGATGTTGATAGCGTTACTTCTGATTCCATCTGGAATCATCGTGGTCGTAAAAGCTGCTCAAATAAGAGATTTTATCGGAGAGGTTTCCTTTGCCGAAAAAATTTTTGGGAGCGGAGGAACCTACACGTTTATAAAGTTGTTTGGCGTTGCAACAACAATTCTCTCCATTATGTGGTTAACAGGTGGTCCGCAAGAATTTTTGCGAGACAATGTTGGTACATTTTTCGGAGTTTCCTGATTCATTCGGGGCTGTAGCTCAGCTGGCTAGAGCACCTGCTTTGCAAGCAGGGGGTCGAGGGTTCGAGTCCCTGTAGCTCCACCATTTTCAGAAAATTCTTCTTTGAGGAGATCAGATCGGGCGAGTAGCTCAGTGGTAGAGCAGTGGCCTTTTAAGCCATTGGCCGAGAGTTCGAGCCTCTCCTCGCCCACCATTTTCGCTCTTTGAGCTATGAATGGTATGCCCAAAGCCGGCGAAAAATAGAGCGGAGAGGGTCTTTCGTAGTTCTTGTGATTCGAAATTTGAATCAAGAATCATAACGAAGTATCGCGAATCATTCAACAAAGTCTTTTTTGCATGAAGTTTCAAAAGAGATATGTGTTATAAAAAGCGTTATATTTGTTGTTTTCCTGTTCTGGAGTGCTTTTGTTTGTGAAAAAATATAAGAATAAAAAATCCCACACAAATGCAGGATTTTAAAGTACGTTTCAAGAATAAGAATTATTCGAAAATAGGACTGAATCCATCTCCCTCAGCGCCACAGCAAGGTGCTTTTTCAAGTTCGTCAAGTTTTTGAATGCGTCGCTTAAGAGCGTTAATGAAGTCTTGATTTACGGATGGAAATTGCTGTTCTTGCATTATGCCAGCTCTAAGATCATCTGTATCGAACGAGTGATCAATATTAAAGCAAGCATGTTCTTTGGTTCCTTCTGGGAAGATTTTTTTTGATAGCGCACAAACGTCTTCAATAGTCATGGTTTCCGGCATTTTGAAAAGGGATAAAATATAAAATCTTCATTATTTAATTCCATTTATTATATTTGTCAAGCTTGAGTTTCTTAATTTTTCATGTTACAACTCAGTCACATGAAAGAACGATTTGTTGAAGATTTAAAAGCGCGGTTGGATATTGTTGAAATTGTGCGTCGATACGCACAGTTGAAAAAATCTGGTAAAAATTTCATGTGCCGTTCTCCGTTTCGAAATGAGCGAACACCCAGTTTTTGTGTTTCTCCTGATAAACAATTTTGGTACGATTTTGGAAATTCGGAGGGAGGAGATGTAATTTCATTTATCGAAAAAATGGAAAATCTCTCTTTTCAGGAATCAGTTCAATTCCTCGCTGATATTGCCGGAGTAGATGTTCCAAAGAATTTCGGTGATGGATCGGTTTCTCGTGAAAAAAAGCAAGATTTGTTTGGGCTTCATAAAGTCGCTGCAGAGTATTTTTCTCAGCAATTAGAAAAAAGTTCCGAAGCGAAAAAATATCTAAAAGATCGCGGAATTTCTTTAGCCACCTGTAAAGAGTGGAATATTGGATATGGAGGAGATCGTGAAGATGGTATGACACAGTATTTGTTAGAAAAGGGATTTGATGCTGATCAAATCGAACAATCAGGGGTTGCTTTTGTGCGTGAATTTGGGAATAAGAAGATGCGCGATCGATTTGATCGCCGTATTTTGTTGCCCATCTGTGAACCCAGAAATGGAGAAATCATTGCCTTTACGGGACGCAAAATATTTGATGACCAAGGTGGTGGAAAATATATTAATTCCCCGGAAAATCCGGTGTATAACAAAAGTGCGACGCTGTTTGGTCTTTATCGAGCACGAAAAAAAATTCAGATACGAGATGCTGTTCTTCTTGTCGAAGGAAATTTTGATGTCATTTCTGCTCATGAAGCAGGATTTGAGTATTGTGTGGCAACGTGTGGAACGGCTTTGACCGATGATCATTTGCGCGTTTTGAAACGACTGACCAATACTATTTTGCTTGCGTTTGACTCTGATGCTGCGGGAAAAAAGGCAACATTGCGTGGCGTAGAGATGTGTTTACGAGAAGAACTTTCTCCGCGAATTGTGGAAATTTCGGGAGGAAAAGATTTAGATGACATGTTTCGCACCGCACCCGAAGAGGCAAAAAAAGCAATTGAAGGAGCTCGTGACGCACTTGATTTTTTGTTTGAAAAATTTTCTACCAAATTTCTAGATGGATCGGTTGCGGGGCAAACAAAATTTCTGGATTCTTTTTTCTTTTTCTTGCGCTTGGTGTCTCGTCCGATTGAAGAGGATGAGTGGCTGAATAGGATCTCTAAAAAAATAAGTCGGTCGCGTCAGGTGGTGGATCAAGAGTTTCAACGTTTTGTTGCCGGAAGTGCAAAAGAACAGGGATATCAGAAAGAAAAGGTCGTTGATTCATCGGCTCCGAAATTTACTCGAGAAGAATCGTTTGTTGGTTTTTTATCCGCATTTTGGGAGTTTTTTGCTCCCAAATTAGAAGGGAAAGAGAATTTATGCGATTTGTTGTATGAAGAAACTCCTCGAGAATTATTACGTCAAAAGATTTTAGGGCAGGAGTTTTCGCCGGAAGAAACATTGAAGCTTTCTGCGTGGGAGTTGCATGAGGCGAGTAAGTATGATGAGATTTTTTCTGATGAGAATAAGAAATTGGAGTTTGATCGGTTTGTGGGAATTCTCAAATCGCAACAGGAAAAAAGGAAGAGAGGGGATGCGGCAGCGGCGTTTCGACGAGAGAAGATGTAATTTTATTTTTTTTCTTCTGGACAAAGATCCCACATGAGCTGAAACCATTTTCGAAAAGAATCGGCAATGTCTTCGTTTACAATTACTGTAAAACTAAAATCTTCTCCAAATCCACCAATCCCTCCATTTGAAAGAATATTTACACGATCTCCAAAAATATCAATAGATCCATTTGAAGAATATTCTGGGGGAAGGAATTTATAATTATCCCCTACGTATTCCAGAATTTTTGGACATTTGGTTTTTACCTCGTAATCAAATAAATGGTAAAATGGTATTTTTTGTTCCTGAAAAGATTTCGAAAATCGTGGGAAAAAATGCTTTACCCGTTCGTCAAGCCACATCCCTTTTGCTCCGATAAAATACGCCGGTTCCCCAGTTTGAAGCATGTCTCGCATATAATTTTTCCAACCTTCTGGTCCTCGATATACAAAAACATCATCTTTGTGAGGAACGGATTTATAAAGAGCTTGAAGGGATGGCATAACTCGATCAAGCATATCTTCTTTTTCCTGAACAAATTCACGGAATTTATGAGGATCAACTGCTTGATAATGGTTTTCTTTTGGATTAAAAATTTCGAAAACAACTCCTTTTTCTACGAGACGCTTCAGGGAATCATATACATTTCTGCGATGAACCTCCGATTTTTTAGCAATGCTTCCTACCGATAATTCGCCTTCTTTGAGGAGGACTTCGTAAATAATCGACTCATTTTTGGAAAATCCGAATTGCTCAAAAATCTTCTCGTACATTGTTTTTTTGTTATTAGTGGTGCTTGTTATCACCACGAGGTGACATTTGCCACTCTTTTATAATATATATTTTGTTCTCAGAAAAGTCAATTACACATTTTTCACATGAACACTTCTCTCCTTCTGCTTCTTGGTTTCGGGATTATAATGATCGCCATCGGAATTACTGGGCGGCATAAAAATATAGAAAATTCTATTGAGGAATTTCTTCTTTCAAGTAGAGATCTATCAACATTTCGTGGATCGTTTTCTATAGCGATTAGTTGGGTATGGGCACCAGCTATTTTTATCGCAGGGTTGCAAGCATATACAAAAGGACTACCAGGAGCTTTTTGGTTTATAGTTCCCAATATAGCGTGTTTCTTTTTATTTGCTTTTGTCGCCAAAGCATTGAGAGAAAAGTTTCCGGAAGGGTTTACCCTGCCTGAGTTTGTAAAAAATAGATATAAATCGAAAAAAACACATGGAGCCTTTTTGATTATCTTTTTTGGATATCAACTGGGAGCAATTGTAATTAATTCTGTTGCAGGAGGAGTACTTTTGAATCTACTTACGGGAATAAATTTTTCCACTGCAACTATTGGAATATCGGCAACCGCACTTATTTATTCTACTATTGGAGGAATGCGCGCATCCGTAAAAACGGATGTAATTCAAATGTTTATTGTGCTCGGATTGGCACTATTTATGGTGCCGTGGGTAATTACAGAAGCGGGAGGAATATCTTCAGTTACAGGGGGATTTGGTGGAGTGAGTGGGATATTTGGAAATGTATTTGATCCCCATGTTGCTTGGGCATTCGGAATTCCCATGACAATTTCTTTACTTGCCGGACCCCTTGGAGATCAGCAATTTTTCCAGAGAGCATTTTCGGTGAAGAAAGAAGCCATTAAAAAGACGTTCATGTATGGAGGAATTATATTCGGGCTCGTACCAATTATTCTTTGTTTGTTAGGTTTTATTGCGGCAAATCCAGAGTTTGGCATCGAAGTTCTCGATCCACAGATGGTAGCACCGAGTGTGATTAAGCACTTCTTGCCGAATTGGGCATTAATGCTTTTTACCCTCATGGCCTTTGCGGGACTTTGTTCTACGATTGATTCCGGATACTGCGCAATTTCAAGTTTCGCTGTGGCAGATCTTACAAAATCAACTGAGACCGAGAAAAAGAAAATTTTTCGAGCACGAATTGTTATGATTACATTGGGGATCATCGGAACGCTCATTGCGCTTCTTCAGCCAAAACTTCTCTGGATATTTTTCATCTACGGAGCATTGGTGGCGGTTGGATTTTTTCCGACACTATTTGCAATATTTTCAAAACGATACAGCGCAAAGGCGGCTTTCTGGTCAATCATTCTTGGATTTGTTCTCACTATTCCCTTTTCGATTTATGCAAATATATCTGAAAATGAAAATCTCGTTGTTTTTTCCGCCATTGCAAGCGTAACCGTAGGGCTCGTAAGTAGTATATTGTTTTTGAAATTTGAGAAATAAATCACATCATTCCGCCCGTTACATTTTTGATATCAACATTTGTAAATCGTTCTTGAATTTCTTTCTGTGTCGTATTGAAATCCTCACCAAAGATAAGCGATTCTTCAATTTCTGTTGAGGGATTTCTCTTTTCTTCAGAAGTTCCTAATACCTCTTTTTTTAACACAGAATAAAGCCGTCTTCGCATTTTTCGTTTTGATATTTCGCCAGTTTCCATCGCTTGATCTATGTCGCGAATAATTCCGTCACGAATTTCATTACTTGCTTCAAGTAATAGCGGATTTATTTTTTCTTCGAATTGCAAAAGTGCGTCTTTTACAGAGATAATTCGGTTGTTGTTATTCAGTTTTTCCATTTTCAAAGGGTTTTAAAAAAATAAAAAATCCCACAAAGGGATTTATATAAATGTCTTCCCGGAGCCGATTATTTTTATATCACCAGCTTCGGAAAAACGTGCTTGCCCACCAAGATTGTTGATTTATACTGCTTCTTCGAAAGAAGTTTTTTGCTTCGAGGCAAGGCAAGGAAATCTTGTTTAGTTGATTCTTTTTCATCGGCATCATGCTATTGTGATATCATGGTTTGTCAAAAGTTTTTTTCGTGCTATACTTTTTGGGTGAGTTTTGGGATAGGAAAAATCCCG
>JAGYLK010000195.1 GCA_018401175.1 Candidatus Altimarinota bacterium | reverse complement strand
GACGGAATTAGCAAAAAAAGATCTGGAAGATCTCTGGCGAGTATTAAAAAGAAACGCTGATTTTCTTTTGTCGCCGAAGGCTCTTTTTATTATTTATTGTCTCTATGAAGTGAGGGCCATAAATTTGGGCGAAGCCCAAAGATTGTTTCAGATAATAGATTCTCATTGGGATCTTTATCTGGAGATAAATCGTCAAAATTAGAAATCCCCCAAACAATGTAGAGAAAGGAAGCTCGTTTACTCGGGCTTCTTTTTCAACGTATTCATAATAATTTCGGCTATCTCTGGTGCAGAATTTTTAATGACGCTTTTTTGTAAATTACTTGTCATCACAATATCATTTTTTGCCTTCAATAAAGCAGATATTAAATCTTTCCCAGAATCTTGTTCCAACACATGACAGAAACCTTTCTGTGCAAACCAATACGCATTCTTTCTTTGATGATCACGCGCTGCAGAGGGAAGGGGAACGATTACACTTGGCTTTTTTCCCGCAATAATCTCAAATAAAGAATTTGCTCCAGCGCGAGAGAGAATAATGTCGGCTTCGCGTAACTCTTTTGCCAAATCAAGAGCGGAGAGGAGTTCTACCTGACTAAAATTCTTGTCATTACATTTTATTTTTTTATTTTTCCCAGAAATAAGGAATACATCAAATTCTTTACAAATGTCATGACATTTTTTTTCTACTGCATTATTGATCCATTGTGCTCCAAGTGAGCCGCCAAGAACGAGAAGCTGCGGGTTTCCTGATTTTTTTGAACTCGCACTAACAGCGAGCTTTTGATCGGGGGAGTAGAATAATGGCATCGGGGGAGTACCAAAACTTTCAAAGGTTTGATGGCACCATTTTTTTGCCAACTTTGTTAGCGCGCCAGCAGAAATATCTGACTCGTGTGAGAACAAAGTAATGCTCCGAAACTTGAGTCGTGCAGCAATGAGAAAGGGGAATCCGACAAATCCTCCTTTGAAAAATATTGCATCAGGACGTATTTCTTTTAATAATTTAATCGCGCGATAAATGGAAGCAATGATTGTGAATGGGGCAAGTATGTTTTTCCAGCTTCCGTATCGACGAATTTTATCTGCGCGAAAGAAATGCACGGGGATGTTTTGAAAGTTTTGCTCTGCTAATGAATGATCTAGTGGCGCATCTGCAAAAACAACTTCGCTGTTTATGTCCTGCTTTTTGAGTTCTCGAATCAAAGGAACAAGCGGAAGAATATGTCCTCCGGTGCCGCCGCCAATCAGAAGAATTTTCATTGTCCGTATCGATGAACTCGTGCTGCGGCTGTGTGTGTTGAAATTTGCAATAATAATGCGGCCGCAACCAAAGTGAATACAAGAGAACTTCCTCCGGCAGAAATAAGCGGAAGCGTGATTCCTGTATTGGGAATAAGGGCGAGATTTACGGCAATATTGATAAAG
>JAGYLK010000194.1 GCA_018401175.1 Candidatus Altimarinota bacterium | reverse complement strand
AGTATATAATACTGAGGAAAATTTAAAAATTTAGCAAACAATGGAGAACTTAATTGTTGAAATAGGTGTCGTTATTATTTCTGCTTCCGTTGTTGGAGTATTGCTTTATTTTTTAAAACAACCTCTCATTTTGGCGTATATTTTGGCGGGAATATTCCTGGGACCTTTTGGTTTTGGTATAGTTAATGATATTGAATTTATACACGGAGTTTCTGCCGTGGGAATTATGTTGATGCTTTTTCTGATTGGGCTAGAAATGAATGTTGCGAAATTGAAAGATTTAGGGTGGGTATCTTTGGTTGCCGGTGTAGGGCAAGTAATTTTCACTGGTACTATAGGGTTTTTACTTGTAAATCTATTTGACTTTACCTTTATTCAAAGCCTTTATATTGCCGTAGCTCTGACTTTTTCAAGTACCGTAATAGCCGTGAAAATAATGTCAGAGAAAAAAGATACTAAGTCTTTATACGGGCAAATATGTATTGGTATGTTGATTGTACAAGACATTTTGGCGATTGTTTCTTTGTTCATTTTAGCAGGATTTAAGGAGGGGTCTTTCACTTTTGATTTTCCCCATTTTGGAGAAATATTGTTTAAGGGTGTTTTATTGGGAATTGCTACTGCATTGATAGCAAAATATGCGTTAAAGCATGTATATAATAAAATCGCTACTTCTCATGAGTTATTGATATTATTTAGTTTAAGCTGGTGTTTTTTAATTTCTCTTTTGTCAATAAAAATTGGATTTTCTATGGAAATAGGTGCTTTCATTGCAGGTATTAGCCTGGCGAATTTGCCATATATTTATGAAATTAATTTCAGAGCAAAAACACTACAAGATTTTTTTATTACTATATTTTTTGTAGCTCTAGGAGCCGGATTGATGTTTTCTTCTGTTGGAGACTTATTTATACCTCTGATTGTTCTTTCGTTATTTGTTTTGGTGGGGAATCCTCTTATAGTTCTTATTTTAATGGGAGTTATGGGGTATGATAAAAGAACTTCTTTTTTTACGGGACTCGCTATTGCCAATATCAGTGAGTTTTCTTTGATAGTCGTTGCTTTAGGTTTGAGATTGGGACATTTGGATGAAAAAGTTGCTTCTATGGTGGCAATTATAGGAATTACGACGATGGTTTGTTCTTCTTATATGATGACGTACAACAACCAACTCTACAATATGCTGAAAAAACATCTTTCTATTTTTGAATTTAAAAAGAAAAAGAATATCACTCCCAAAAAATCAAATTTTGCCAATCATATTATTTTATTCGGATGTGGAAATGTGGGAGCACAAGTCTTAGAACAAATATTATCTTTTAAAGAAGATTATATGGTTGTAGATCATGATAATAACGTTATTAAAGAATTAATTGAAAATAAGATACATTGTGTTTTTGGAGATGTGGAAGATGAGGAATTATTGGAAAATCTTGATATAGAAGATGCGGAGTTGATGATAAGCACACTACCAAACATAGAGGACAATTATATATTGTTAAAATATTTAAAAAATATTGATCAAGCAAGAATGCCAATTGTAATTATTACTGCAAATTCAGGAAGAGAAGGATTAGATTTATTCAATAAAGGGGCTGATTATATTGTTTTAAAACCTTATTTAGGCGC
Source organism: Candidatus Altimarinota bacterium (assembly GCA_018401175.1). Lineage (GTDB taxonomy): Bacteria > Patescibacteriota > Gracilibacteria > UBA4473 > UBA4473 > M50B91. The sequence goes on along the minus strand of JAGYLK010000194.1, from coordinate 1,926 downwards.
TCATCATATACACTCTATTAATGAAGAATTATATCAAATTAAAGAAGGAATTGTGCAAAAAAATATTTTTTTCGATAAAATAAAACACACAAAACAGCCAGAATCCAATGAAATTAGTCATAATTATCATGCAGATTTTCATATTGTAAAAATTATACAAAGTTTAAATGCAATGAGAATGAAGGAAATTAAAGATAAAATTAATCAAAAAGGTTTAAAAACGAGTTATCTAAAAGACGGAGTTTATCCATTTATTTCTCCTCTTCCCTTTTTCAAAGCAAAGAACAATATTCAAAAATAGCAGCACAAAGTTTTCTTTTTAGGAAAAGTGAAAAGTTAAAAAAATTTCCCGAAATATTTTCCTCGCGCTACACTTTTGACGATGCAAATAGGAGACACAATTATTCTCGGCTTAGCACAAGGAATAACAGAGTTTTTGCCCGTAAGTTCGAGTGGACATCTCTTTCTTCTCCAAACATGGCAAGGAGTAGCGCCGTCTATTACACTTGAAATATTGCTTCACGTTGGGACACTGGTTGCCGTTATAGGATTTTTTTGGAAAGAAATTCTTCGCATAATTCGTGAAATGTTTCTTAAGGGAGGAGATAAACTTGGATGGAAATTATTGACGGCGACGATTTTTACTGCGCCACTAGGGCTTCTCATTCAGGAATATTTTTCTTCAGAAATGACGATTCCGTTAGTAGGAATAACATTAGTCATTACGGCAATTTTGATCGTTGCCGCTGAGTGGTTTCGTCCAAAAAAAATTCAGATTTTTTCGTGGAACATTGCTCTTGTTCTCGGACTCATCCAAGGAATTGCTGTTTTGCCAGGAATTTCTCGTTCGGGGCTTACAATTGCATTCCTTATTTTCCTGGGGATTGGGCGTCGGAAGTCGGCAGAAATTTCGTTTCTTCTTTCAATTCCAACCATTATTGGCGCTTTAGTGTTTTCCTTTGGAGAAGCCGATTTCTCTTCATTAACCGTTGATATGTCCGTTTGGATTGGCTGTGTGGTAAGTGCCATTGCTGCTGTGGGAGCAATTGCTTGGATGCTGAAACTTATAGAAGGAAAATGGATTTGGTTTGCTCCATATTGTGCATTGCTCGGCATTATATTGATTTTCTGAATAAAAAAATTATACAATGAAAGTGGTTCTTGCAACGGCTTCTCCGACACGACAAAAGATATTTTCCAATCTGGGGATTTCTTTTGTTTCTCATCCGACGGATATCGATGAATCGTTGAGGGAAGGAGAAGGTTTGGAGCAAACGATTGAACGTTTGGCTCGGGAGAAGGCGGAGGAAGCGATGAAATCTTTTGAGAGCGAACAGGAGGTAATTATTTTCGCCTTTGACTCCTTGGTTGCTGTTGACGGAAAAATTTTAGGAAAGCCAAAAGATGAAGAAGAAGCTTTTGCGTGGTTTCAAGAATTTAGAGGAAAAAAAGTGGATGCGTTTTCTGGAGTTGGGATTCTTGGAAAACACTCGGGAATTCAATTTCAATCATCATTTGTGGAAAAATCGTGGATATATTTTCGAGCAGATTCTATGGATGATCATATTCGTCAATTTCTCTCTGTTGGTGACTGGAAAGGGAAAGCCGGTGGAATTACTGTTGAGGGAGTTGGCGCGTGGCTTATTGATAAAATTGAGGGAGATTTTCCGAATGTTTTGGGGGTCCCCGTTCAACGGATTGGAGAAGAGTTGCGGAAGTTGGGGATTGAGCCGTTAGAGAGTTTATATTAAATCAAACTTCAAACTTCAATCTTCAAACTTCAAATTTTTAAAGAAGTTTATAGTAAGTCTGCTGATAATTAGATGAGTTGACGATATTCCCTTGCTCAGTTACAAATCTAGTGATGGCTTTTGAACCTGCTGGAAACTTTCTCTTCATTGCGGCAAAGAAATATAATCTCGAGCC
>JAGYLK010000193.1 GCA_018401175.1 Candidatus Altimarinota bacterium | reverse complement strand
TGAAGATTGAAGTTTGAAGATTGAACCCCACTGTACAGCAGTGGAATTTTTCCCCTACTTCCATTCAACAACTGCTCTCACATTCCCATCTACTAAATCAATCGGCGCTCCCACATTCGCTGTCTCCGCCGTAAATTTCCCATCATCCACTACTGAAATCGTCGGAATTAATTTCGTCTGCTTCCTCGCCGGTGTTCCCGATATTTGTAAATTGTATGGACGCCAACTTTGACTTCCACGAGCAATGCGCGTTTTGTATTGCACCTCAGCCACCAATGTCTCTCCCGGCAAAACATTCATCGGAATTTCGAGCATTGTGAAATCTCGTTCTGCACGAGGAAGTGCCCGAACAACTCCAGATGGAGAAACTCCTGAAATAAATTCTGCATCATACGGAACCCAAACCCGCAACATCGTACGATTTTCTCCCGCTCCTAGCTTCCATACAATATCGGGTGTCAATAAGTCGCGAACATTCTGACTCCATGTTTTTTCTCCCAATTGTTCCGAAATTTCTCCCGGTTTCAACGCATGCGTTCTTGTGATTTTCAATGTGTTCTGAATCGAACCATCTGGTGCGATCAACGAATTGTGCTCTAATCGTGACCACACAAATTTCTCCGATTTATTTGCTCCAATAGAAATGAAATCAAACGCAAGAAAATTATCAGCATCCTCCTGCCGCTCTAAATGATTCGCAATTCCCCAGTTTTCAAATATCGATTGTAATTGTTTGTCCTGAGAATTCGCCTGAATATGTTTCTCTTGGAAAAATGTATCCCAGTCAATTGCCGCAACATCCGCCGGAGTAATACGCGTCACAGAATACGGTGCAATCATTTGTGAAAGAAGATCCATTACTGGCTGTTTCACTCCCCACCGACCTTGTATTTTGGACTCAACAAGAAACTGAAGCACGAGATCGAAATTTTCTGGAGTAAAATTGACGCCCCATTTTGCCATTCGTGTTCCACCAATTAACTCCAACCATATCCGAACTAATTCTGGAGTAACCGCAATAATTGTTTCGGGCGATTTTTCTCCGGCAAGTATAAATAAATTGCGAATCTCCTGAGCACTTGTTGGGAAATCTGGCCAAAAATTGGCATCGCGCAACGATAAGTATTTGGATAATCCCTGAAACCAATCAGGCGTCAAAACAAGCT
>JAGYLK010000192.1 GCA_018401175.1 Candidatus Altimarinota bacterium | reverse complement strand
TTTGGAAATACAAAAGGCGGAGTGCTCGATCGATCAAAAAATGCGTTGAAGTGGGGAAGTATTGTTGCTGTTGCGGCTCATCCAGCGATTACGGGTGGATTGGCAGTGGTGATGGAGCAGGTTGGAAAAGTAGCAGCTCCGACATTAGGAATTGCGATTCCCAATCTTGTATTTGAAATGATTAACAATCCAGGGCGTCTGATGACGGCTATCAAAGAATCAGGAAATATAGAGTCTTCTAATGTATTAAATACTCCTATTGTAGATTTATTGCTTCACGGAACAAGTTCACAAGAAAAGCTTACAAAAGAAATTCAAACAGAACAGCAGCCTTCTGTATTACGAAAAGAGGGACTATTGCGCATTGGCGGAAAAACAGAATTCAACAATATTCTCGACGAAATGGAGTTGTATGAAACGGGAACGTCACAAACGGCGTTTGCGCCTGGAGGTGGGGGAGTTGAGAAAGCAGCGACATTTGTTTCACAAATGGCTTCTCATCAATTACCAGCAGAAGAACTCACAAAACTTCGTTCACGAATCTGGAATGAGGAGGGAACAGCAGGTGATGTTCGAGCTGTTTTTGCAAATAACTCGGTGGAAGAAGTGATGCGATTTTTTGAAAGTAAAAAACAATCTGATCCCGACCTCTGGAATCGATTCCAGGCAGAATTAACAAAAACGAAATCTTTACAAATACCACAAATATCGAAAGAGGAGTTGAAAGAAATATTTATTGATCCGACCGCTTCGGCAGGAACTGGAGGGTTTGAAATGAAAGATTCAAAACATGGTATTCGACAATTCCTCTCCGGCGGAATTGGGGGAGCAGCGCTTTCACTGTATGCGATTTCATTTCTTTTGATTTCCGGATTGATGAAAGTAAAAGGACTGGCACAGCCAGAGACATATACAAAGAAACCAAAAGAAAAAGCAGAAAAAGTTGCAAAGTGGGGAAGTGAAACATGGAAATCCTTTACTGAACTTTTTAAAAATTCTCCATTAGTTGCTATTGCTGGAATTTCCGCAGAAAAGGGGAAAGAATGGACGAATAAAGACGATCGAAATGTCATAAAATCATTACGAGGGAATGATAAGAAAACGATTGTGAAACGATTTAGGAAATGGAGAGATGAAAAAGATGAAACGTATAAGAAACGCATAAAAGAGGAAACGAAAGATCTCAAGGGAAAAGAAAAAAAGACTGAAACAGAAAAGATAAAACAAGCTGTTAAAATGACTCAAGATCAATTCAAATCAATGTTTGATGGAGTTTCTTCTGAGACAAAAGCAAAACTTTCCTTTTTGCAAAAATAGTTGTCGATTCTGGACAAGTCAGAATGACAGGAGGGGTTAAATATTCATGAAGATTTTTGTAACTCCGACTTGTTCGGAGTCAAATCATGCGAGAATCGACATGAAAGTATTTTTCATTCTGTTTTTTTCTTTCGTGATGGGTGAGAACATCGAGTGGATTATCGACATATGAAAAAAGTTCATTTGTAAGGTCAGTAAAAAGAGGATTTTTCTCGCTTATAAGAAGAAGTTTTTCTTTCCGTCTCATGTTTTTAATTTGTTTTTCACGAATTATTGCTTCCCACATATATTCATGAAATTCATAATACAGACACAGTTTTAAGTTATATCGTTGCGTAAATCCTCTCTGTTTTCCTTCTTTGTGTTCTCGAATTCTTCGGATGAGATTATTCGTGACGCCTGTATAGAGCGTTTTATTTTTATTTGCCATGATGTAGACGCCAATCATTTTTTGCTCCATTTTTTTGATACTAATAATGAAGCGACTCCGAACAAGTCGGAGTGACAGAGTATTTCATTTATATTTCATTTATTTTGAGTTTCCCGGATTCGATTCCAGACAAGCTGGAATGACATACTATCTATTGATTTTTCCTGAATTATTGGGTATAATTACCAGATTTTTCATGAAAAAATTATTCACTCGCTTCCGAGCATATCTCCCGGTGATTCTCGTCGTCGGACTTTTGTTGATTCCCGAAATGGGATTTGCTCAATCTGCGTCAACAACGGCAGGATCAGATACGTTGAAGGGTTTGGCTGATGTACTTGGTGTTGTGATTAGTATCGTGACATTCTTGGCGTTGTTGATGATTAATTTTTTCGGGGAATTGTTGGGAACCGACATGATTACAGGCGTTGAGGCAATGAAAGCGATTCAACCAATGTGGATATGGGTTCGGAATCTCACCAATATTCTTTTTGTAGGAGTATTGTTGTTTCTTGCTTTTTCGAATTTGTTTTCTTCGCTTGGTATCGGAGGAGAGGGAGGGAATTGGACGATTAAAGAAAAACTTCCGAAATTGATTATTGCTATTGTGGCAATAAATTTTTCGCTCCTCGGGTTCAAAGTAGTGATTGATGCGATTAATGTGGGAACAGTGGCGATTCTCGGAATTGCCGATCACCGTCTCGAGCCGGACATGACCGGAATTCAAAAAGTCCTCCAAGGAACTCGTACGTGGATAAAGATTGATGAGGAAAGAAGGGATTTATTAATTGGTGATGGTGATGATAAATTAAAAGAAAAAGATATTGAGGTTCCAGGAATAGGAGGAAATGTAGATTCCGTTTCTGGTGGAAATGATTGTGGAAATGAGTGGGAGATGATGGGGAAAATTGAGGAATGTAAGATTGGTGATGATAAAAAGGAAAAATGTTTATTAACGGCAACAAAAGGATCAGATATCTACGTCTGTCGTGGGTTTACCGAATCGATAAATGATCTCTTTTGTCGAGATTGGGTGAAATCATCTGATGGTAATTATGAAGACCAAATTGGAGGAGATGATAAGTGTTTATTTATGATGAAAAAGGATTCTTTTTCTACCATTATCACTCCCAAAAGTGAACCGGGACAAAATCTCTTTGCTGCCTTTGGTTCAGTATTTATGCACCTGGAGAAACTGCCAGCACTCGGAGCTGAGATTAATTCTTTGGGATCAGTGGTTACCAATACGTTGTTTTCTGCAATTTTGGCACTCGCATTTATTGTAGCGCTTGTGGCGGTATTCATTGCTATGCTTGCTCGTGTGATATTATTGTGGGTGGTACTCGTGTTTTCCCCGCTTTTGGTGGGAGCTTCGATTTTGGGAGTTGACGGAGGAAAAGGAGGAGATATTTCAGGAAAGATTGTGACGCATCTTATTATGCCATTGAAAGTTGCCGCCGCCTTTGCGGTGGGATTTGTGATGATGTCAGCGATGGTTGAGATTCCAGTGAGTGCTGATGACACGGTGTTTATTTTTGGTCCAGCGCTTTCTCAGTTGGGGGTAAATGAATATGCGTTTCTTTGGCAAATTGCGACCATCGTTCTCTTTTGGATGGTGGCATTCTGGGCGGTTGAGGGAAGTTTGGCAGACAAGCTTATCCAAGGAGTAAAATCAGGTGCGGAAATATTAGCGGAAACTACGGCGAAGAGTCTTACAGTCGATCGTCCATTGTTTACGGTTGGAACAGGAGAAAATAAATCACAATTTTCTTTGGGAAGTGTGCTGGCTGCTCCGATAGCTATAGCAAATGCGAAACAAGCAAGGGATAATCAGATGAAGGCAACGATGGCTCAGGCTTTTGGTATTACGCAGAGCGATTTTGAAAAAGGATTGATGAATAAGAAATTTAGTGGGGCAGATGATTTTAAGAAATACCTCTTTAGTGCAGGAAGTATGAGTGAAGCAGGTTCACATTATAAAGAGATAGCAGAGGCATTGCGAAATAGTACATTTGAAGGTTCAACAAGGTTGGCAGATTTGTTTTTGAATGAAAAAGGAAATATGAAAAAGATTAATGAAGAAATTAAAAATGCCCCTACGACATATGGGTTTACCGATGGGAATGATCAATTCTTGAGTTCAACGGAGAATTATGGAAAAAATTATTCATCGAGTGTTCCGTCAGAGACTTCTACAAAGGATAAAATTAAGAATGAT
>JAGYLK010000191.1 GCA_018401175.1 Candidatus Altimarinota bacterium | reverse complement strand
TCATCGAGTGTTCCGTCAGAGACTTCTACAAAGGATAAAATTAAGAATGATACTCCTAAATTTACAGGAACAAAACAAAAAGTTACTGCCAGTAACAATGAAGCTACATATGGAAACAATAAGGCTGTAAAGGAGAATGATGTAACCTCACAAAACCAACTCTTTGAATTTGCGAAAACAAGTGCATTAAGTGGAGAATTTGTGACGGGGTTGAGTTCTTTGAAAGCACAGAGTACTTTGTGGCAAAGTATGATGAAAAACAATCAAGGAGGTATTTTTCCAGCATTGAGTGATAACAGCACGGCCCTTGAAGTTGAGGTTATTAATCCTGCAGGTGATGGTTCCAAGACGATTGTAGTAGCAGGAAGTAATGTAACAGCTGATTGGGAATCACTTGTTCCGAAAGATAAACTAGCAGATATAAAGAAAATGATTGAAGAATTTGATAAAAAATTAGAGAAAGAGGATTCGGAATAGATTTTCTTGGAGTATCTTTATATCTTTCAATTTCGGAATTGCGCCCTCTTTTCCCGTCAAACAACCCCCTAGCCCCCTTGTCAGGGGGAATAAAAAGGAATTCGTATATTGCTTTCTCCCTTTGTGTAAAGGGATTGCTGGGGAGGGATTTCCAAAGAAATAAAACTCCATTTCTCCTTGCAAAAAACCGCAAAGTACTATAAAACAATAAAACACCTATTTGTTCTAGTGAATATCGTACTGTGATACTGTTTTTATCGCATGAAATACGGTATAATTCCGAGATTACATGAAGTATATTCTGCACTGGAATCGAGAAAAGAACTGGAAGGAGCGATGTCTCATGGCAGACGCACCTGAGCGTTCTGTAGAGCAGAAAAATGATCTTGACGCAGCGCTCAAGAATCCTTTGAAGTTTCGCCTGTCCCATCTTCGTGAAATGGAAGGGGATTTGAAAAATATTTCTCCCGAACAAAAACGAGACTTTCGAGACATGGCAGGGTACTTTTTATCCCTCAAACAGAGAGACGGGGGAAAAAAACTTCCACCACAGATGCTGGTGCAAATAGAGAAATCACCGCTTTTCTCATTCCTTTCCCAAAAAATGCAGGAGCAAATAAAAAATGTTCTTGATAAACAACTGGAAGAATTGGTAGATTTCTCAGAAAAATCAATTCAAACTCCAGCCAAAGCAATTCGAGCGACAACTTTGTATCGTCGGCTTCGTTCGCGAGTGCACAATGATCCACGATTGAAATCAGCATTTGCGGGACTTCAGAAGAAATTGATTGAGTGGTCAATTGAGCAATTACGAACGGGAAGTATTTCTACACAAGTGCAAGAAACGCTGGTCGGAGTAAAGCGAAACAAATCCGAGTCCAAAGGAGTAAGCAAACAAGAAAAATTAATTATTGCCGATGTGTATCGGATGTTTCCTGATGCCGAAGACTGGGTAAATTATTGTGATGCACAATCGGCGCGAGCATTCGCAATGGAGGCAATACAAGCACTCAAAGAATCACCAACTGATCCCACAATGATGTTGAGTTGGAATCTCGTGGACGAATGGATGGCAGAGGGAAACACAGAAATGATTTCTCTTTTGACGCAAAAATTCACACCAGAACAACTTTCTCAATTTATTGGAAGAACACGCGCGATTGAGCTCTTACAATTTGCACAAACACAAGCTCCCTTTTTGCCCGCACATTTACAAGCATTGAACGCGCTCAAAAATGAGCCAGAATGGTTACCGGAACAGTATTCAGAAGTTACGTGGCAAGAGCTCTCTCCGGCAGCAGAAAAAATGCGTGAATTGGGAGCGCAGCAGGAGAAACTCAAACAGGAGTATGAAGAATCTCGAGAAGAAGAAATACAAAAACATGAACAGCGATATCCCCAAAATCCTGAAGTTTTGGAATATGAAGAAGCTGTTGAAAAACGAGCAACGGCTATTAATTCTTGTTGGGATGAACATATGTCGCAACTCGATGAGGTTATTAAACGATGGGACAATATTTCTAAGTTTGAAGTTCAGGCAGCAGAGGCTCGTCGAGATACACTTGCAGGAAAGCTTGATATTACCGACACAGAAAAAGATCTCGAACGGAAGAAAAAATATCAAGAAGATCAAGACAAATACATTGAAAATTATAAAAAACAACTCGAGGAATCGTTGGAAGTATTCAAAGCTCTGAAAGAAGAATCAATTGCGCCAGAAACGGCAGATATTGAAAAAAAAGAAGAACTCATTCAGAAATTTCAAAAGAGTATTCGTGAAAA
>JAGYLK010000190.1 GCA_018401175.1 Candidatus Altimarinota bacterium | reverse complement strand
GGGGCACCGACGTACATGATCCGCCACCAATCGACCAAGGTCGTTTCCATGTTGTCTCCCCTCCATAAATATATAAAAATACAAACAATATTTCTTAAGAATAAAAAAATGGATGAATTTATGAAAGAAGCAATACATCAAGCACAAAAAAGCCTCTCTGAAGGAGGAATTCCTATCGGATCGGTTTTGGTAAAAGACGGAAAAATGATCGCCAAAGGACACAATAAACGGGTTCAAGAGAAAAACCCCATATTACACGGAGAAATGGATTGCTTGAATAACGCAGGACGCGTGGGGAGCTACAAAGGAACAACCATTTATTCCACCCTCATGCCCTGTTTTATGTGTGCCGGTACGATTGTGCAATTTCATATCAAAAAAGTAATTGTTGGAGAATCCAAAACATTCACCGGAGCAAAAGAATTCATGGAATCTCATGGTGTTGAAGTCATTGATGTAAATCTTCCTGAATGTATTCACATGATGCGAGATTTTATTGAAAAAAATCCTGAACTCTGGAATGAAGATATTGGAGAATTATAAAATTCTCATTTTCTCCTGCAAAATCCCAGAAAACCCTTATTCGGTTACGAGTGGATTCTTTTTCAAAATACTCTCCACCTCTTCAAATCCAGGCAAAAAAGCGAAATTATATCGTGCCGGAAGGGCAAATACATATTCTTCATTCTGTCCCAATTCCGATGGCGGAATGGGTGCTGCACTCACAGCGACCTTTTCTGCTTGAACGAGATTCCACTGATCCAAAGTGAACACCATAATCGGAATATCTTGTCGTGGTGTTTCTGCCGTCCACAAAGGGTTTCGAAGAAGTATTTTTGGTCCCGTTAGTGGTTCTGAATCCGATTCATCAATAAATTGTCCCTGCCATTGCTCCTGAACAATAGAATATCCTTCCCAACTCAGAGGCAGAGTAAAGGTGAAATTATACTGCGTATTCTCGTATTCGAGCGATGCTTCTTGAGGAATTATCGGCATGGAATCCGACTGATTTTGATATATCAGAAATCCAACAACAAACAGTACAAGAACCAGAAGACCAATCATGATGCCGATTTTTTTTGTGCGCATTTTCTTTAAATTAGAAAAAACCAAATCCTACAAGGAGAGCGTAGAACTATATGTGGGAAATAGCGAATAAATCGAATGTGGCGGAGAAGACCGTGTCTGTCGTAGCTTTTGTGAAGACAGGAGGGATTGCTTCTTTTTTCAGTTTTTTGACCACGCGCCCTCCCCCGCCCC
>JAGYLK010000189.1 GCA_018401175.1 Candidatus Altimarinota bacterium | reverse complement strand
AATATGGGAAACAATGATTGATGGACTTGATGCATTTCCCAAAATGAATGTGCCGGATGTATCACTTCCTCCGGAAGAAGAAATACAACAGAACAGTAAATTTTAATATTCAAAAGATGAACCGAAAAAACAATGATATGTCATTTCGCATAGAAGACCTATCACCCGAGAAACAAAAGAAAATGATTCGTGATATTGTGAATTTGAGCGGAGATCGTGCTGATCTGGATAAATTGGAACATCTGTCTTTGGAGATGTATGAAACACAAGGAGGGATAATGAAGAATATTCAGGAAATTATTGATTCTGTAAAAAAAGGAGAGAGGGACGAAGAACCAGTTGCCTTATTCGTTCGTCGAGATACAGGAGAGCAGGATATTTTTCCGCTTCAAAAAAAAGATGAATCAGAAGAGGGAATGTTTCTGAATAAAGAAACAAAAACAAAGGAAGCTATTCGGTTTCCGTTGTCCTAGGAAACTTCCCGTCGATCGAGCATTGCTCTGCTGAGAGTCCCGGCGTCGAGATAATCGAGGTCTCCGCCAGAGGGAATTCCTCGTGCGAGTCGTGAAACTTTTGCTGTACATCCAATTTGCTTCAATTGATCGGCGAGAAAGAGAGATGTTGCTTCGGCCTCCGTTGTTCCAGGAAGAGCGATAATAATTTCTGTTGGAGGAGTTTGTAATACGCGATTGAGGAGTTGCTCTATTCGAATGTTTTCTGCTTTTACTCGATCAAGCGGACTAATGACGCCATGTAGTACATGATATTTTCCCCGAAAAGCATGGGTTCGTTCCATTGCCAAAACATCCATCGGGGATTCGACAACACAAATTTCGAGATCGGATCGATCTTCATTTTTACAAATAGGACACCTGTTTTCTTCTGCAAAATGACAACATACAGAACATTCAGTGATATTTTTTTTCAAGTCATGGAGGGCATTTCCGATTTTTTTTTCGAGACCGATCTCGTTTTTCAATAAGGAAAAAACCAACCGTTCAGCGCTGCGTGTTCCAATCCCGGGGAGATCGGAAAGTGCTTCTATCGCTGTCGTAATCGCTTCAGGTAACAGTTTCATTTGCTCGCTTCCTCGTTGGGGTGCATTTTGTCTTGCGTATTTCCTAGTAATTTCTTCATATGCTCGAGAACTGTTTCGGCGGGAATTGTTTCACTGCGTCCAGATTCCATGTCTCGAACAATGACTTGGTTTTTTTTCACTTCCAAGTCTCCCATCAAAATAGTGTAGGGGACGTGAAATTTTTGTGCGCGAGAAAGTTGCTCTTCCATAGACGTTTTGCCTAATACACCAACGGCGTGGAATCCCTCTTCTCGCAATTTCACAAGCACAGGCAGCGCATGCTTTTTGGCAATAGGTCCTGTGGCAGCAACAAAAATTTGAAGCATATCTTTTCTCGGAATCTTGATGTCTAAGTCGCGCATGAGTTGCATTACGCGACCCATTCCCGCTGCCATTCCGCATCCACCAAGCATTTTACTCGCTCCCATTTTTTTCAATAATCCGTCATATCGTCCGCCGACGAGAATCTTTTGTCGTGATTTTTTTATTCGAAATTCAAATACCGTATGAGCATAATAATGAAGAGGACGAATTAATGTAGGATCAATCGTGTATTCAATACCAAACGTGTTGAGGTAGGCGAGTGTTTGGTCAAAAAATTCTTGTGATTCGGGTGAAAGATAATCAGTTATTTTTGGTGCCATATCTGATAAAACCTGCTCATCTTCGTTTCGTGGATCGGTGAGCAGCAGCAGGAATTTTTTGTTTTCCAATCGCTCTCGACCTTCTGGGGTGAGGGATCGTTCTTTTCCGGAATAAAAATTCTCAAGTGCGGCAATATAGCGTTCTCGATCTTCCTCTGTTCCAAAGGTATTTACTTTGAGTTCACATTCCTCTCGAATATGGAGGTCTGTTAAAATTCGGTGTCCGAGATACATAATCTGTGCATCAATTGCTGGATCGGATTCTCCGAGAACTTCACATCCAAATTGCCAAAACTCTCGTTGCGTGCGGCTTTGTGGTCGTTCGAATCGAAAACAACGTCCGAAATAATAGAGTTCTGCGGGGAGTGCTTCTTCTTCCAAATTGTGTTCCAAAAATGCACGAACAACGCCGGTTGTCATTTCTGGTCGAAGTGAAAAATCTCGCCCGCGAGGGTCAGCAAAAGAGTACATTTCTCGTTTGATTATCTCGCTTCCGGTTCCCAACGATCGTTCAAATGCTGCCGTTTCTTCAAAAATAGGGGTTTCAATACGACGAAATCCAGATTGTCGGAAACGATGACGAACTGCTTTTTTTACAAAGGTAAAGTAATCGTGATCATCAGGGAGGATATCACCGGTTCCCGTTGGTGCTTTGAATTTTTTGGGACACATGAGAAGAGTTTATAGTTAAAAGTTTATAGTTTATAGTTTTAATACGAAAGTGTTTTTTATTCAGCATTTAGCTTTTTATTGTAACTTTAAAATCCGTTCGACGGCGAGAGCGCAGTTTACAGGATCAATAACCGTGAGAACGGGAGTTTTGCTGGGCATTTGCAATGTTGAATGTATATTTACAGCGTAGTCAGCGTAGTCTTTGAATGGAGGGCACGCGATAGTAATGTGTGGTGAGTTTGCACCAACAAATCCAGACAAAGCGTTACTTCTTCCAGCGATAGTAACGTACACAACCCGTTTTTGTGCGTTGTATTTTTCGAGAATCTCGAGAACTTTTGCCGGTTGCTTGTGTGCAGATGCGGCAAATAATTCGACCGTGAATTTCTCACGAAGTGGTGTGGCGATTTTTTCCGCAAAGGGGAAGTCAACCTCAGAACCGCAGATAATAACAACAGTAGATTCAGCCATGATTTCTAGATTAAGTAAAGTAAATATAGGCGCGCAGAGTTTACAAAACTTTTCGACTCCTGTAAAACAGAGTTACGGTATTTCTTTACCATAAAAAAATGAAACGCTTTCTCGGATTTTTGTTTTCGGCATCACTTGGCGCTCTGTACGGTCTTTTCTTTGCTCAAAAATCAGGGCAGAAATTACGTACAGATTTGAAAAAATCGACGAATCCAGCCAAGGAGTTACTGAAAGAATTAAGGAGTGTTGCTTCTGAATCAGGAAAAGAGGCGGCTCAGTGGGCGGAGAATTCAGCAGAATTACAGACGCTTTTGGATGAAGCGCGAAATTACTTTGATGAGCTTGTTGAGCAATCAAAAGGGGTGAGAGATGCAACGGCTGAATCCATTAGTGAAGAATTGGCAGAGTTGGGAGAAAAAGCTTCTGCCGCTGCCAAAAAAGTGAAGGCTTCTGCAACACAGCAGGCGACGAAGTTTAAAAATGAGTTGGAAAAGGAAGTAAAGAAAGAGGTGAAAACGGTAGCGAAGAAGCTGAAGAAGTAGGGTTTTAAATTTCAAACTACAGACTTCAATCTTCAAACTTCAGGTTGCAAACTTCAAACAACCCCCTGGCCCCCTTGTCAGGGGGAATAATTGGAAGGGGGAGGAAATCAAGGGTTTTTCTATTCAAATGGGAAACGCCCAGTGAGAGTGAGCCGCGACTTGATCCTCCATTTTTACTTGAATTTTTTCCCAAATATTTGTACTGTGGCGTGGATTAAAACAAACTATGGCAGCACAAAAAGAACATCTCGGCGAACTCTTTGAACGGTATGGAGTGCGATATTTCGTGGCGTTGACCGTTATATTTTATCTGGTTGGGACTATTATCTTCAATATTTACCTCCGAAAGTTGGGAAGTTTTGAATTTGATCTCTTGCAGTTGCGATATATGTTTGTGGGATTAGCGTTTGTGATTTTGACGTCTCTTTTTCCGCTGCTCGTGTGGGCAGGATATGGCATTGCGCGATTGATTCGTGGACCAGAACCAGAGCCCAGCAAACGATTGACCCCTGCGCAGAAGGGAAAATTGACGCGGGAGAAACATGAAAAATCAAGTCGAATATTTCATCGATGGAAAGTTATTTTCTCAGTTTTTCTTCCCGCATGGTTAGCTTTTTATTCGTGGACTATTTTCCCTGAAATTCCGAGTGGGTTTGGTGGTGCGCGTCCCTATGCAGCGCGTTTGATTGGAACGGAAGAGGCAATTCAAAAAATAAATGATCAGATTGCGTTTGAAGCCGGGGTTGAGAGCGAAAAACTCCCCTTTGAATTATTGCCCGGGTCTTCGGGACTTACGACGGGAGCGAATGTTCTCATTTTGGATAAAAGTAATTCTCGGATTTTTCTCCTCTTGACGCGTGATTTATATCTTTCTTCGACTTCTAGTTTTGCCAAAAAAATGCTCGCACTGGGAAAAATTCCCGAAAAAGTGGATACCGAAACAACGGAATCGTTTCGCGTGAAACCATTAATTGTGAGTGCGAATGGGATTGACGGGATAACACTGAGTTTGTATGAACCCCCAGAAGTAACCACCAAAGAGGACTTGAAGTTGGCGGCGGAAATTGTGGCAGCGAATCCTGAAAAGGCGCAAGCTGTTTCGGATGCGATTTCCAAGGACTTGCCGGGAGTAGGAGAAAAAATAGTTGCGGCGGTACAGCAACATGCACAACCACAGAAACCATCAACCGATCCAACGCAACCAGTTGAACCTCAAAAAACTCTGGAAGAAACGATTAATACAGCTATTGAAGAATCAGTGGATACTACTTTTCTTGATTTTCGAGCGCTTTCTTTCGGTCAATCCTCACTCCTGATGGAGGTGGAGCGAAAATCGGGAACCAATCCCGATCGCCGTCGTTTCTTAATTCAAACGATTACGGAAACGTTTAAAACAGAGTTTCCCGGGGCGTGGGCACAGCTCGATCCAACGAAAAATTTTCTCGTCATTGGGCAAAGTGATCCTGAATTTCCACGGAAAATAAAAGAGGCATTTCGTGGAGCAGAAGATGCGTTTATGGTTATGACTCGCCTCAACACTACGGAAAAAACAGAGGAACATCCGTTTCTCGAAGTGCAATCCGGAGCGAAAGAACTTTTGGATAATTCCGTGCAGACAAATACACAGGGAAATCGAGATTTTGTGGCGCAATCATTGATAAATTATTTCAATAATGAAGCGCCTCGAAGACGATCATTTTGGGCGGAAGGATATTTGAGCAATGGGACGGAAGATGAATCCTTTTTTGAAAATCTAGCAACAGCATTTAATGAACCGATTGAGTGGGAGAGTTTCAAGTCTCTCTTGGATACGTTTTCTGAAAAAATGAAGGAAAGCTGTACGGATGGCATTCTCAATCAAGACGAAACGGACATAGACTGTGGGGGAGCGGTGTGTGATGCGTGTGTCGTTGAGCCAGAGGAAACGTGTGAAGACGGGATTCTGAATCAGGATGAGACGGAGATAGATTGTGGGGGAACGGTG
>JAGYLK010000188.1 GCA_018401175.1 Candidatus Altimarinota bacterium | reverse complement strand
ATTAGTGGTTGTAGTGCTATGAATTGTGGAGTATGCTCCGATACGGATTGTTCGACCACGACGGGATGTTCCCTCACAGTAGATATAGATACGGGATTATCAGTATGTGCTTCTTCATGATAATAAATGAATAAAAAATCTTCCGCCTTCACATTAATAGAATTACTCGTCGTGATTGTGATTTTGGGGATTTTATCGACTATTTCGGTTGGTACGTTTCGTTCGTATTTTGCAAAAGCGCGAGACTCAGAGCGAGTATCAGCTGTTCAAAATCTCGCGATGATGATCAAGGTGGATTCGGGAGGAAAAGGGGATTGTACAGTATATAATTATACAGATGACGACACATGCCCTGATGCTTCTGTTGGCAGATTAGCACGGTTATTGATCGAGAATGATTATTCATTCCCAACTATTCGAAATGGATTAAATTATTATTACGTATTTTTACCTGGAGAAACGGAGGGAGATAATAACTTTTTTGTAGCCGTGGGAGCGGAGGAGGATAATGCGGCAAATGGAGTTACGGTTGTGACACCTTTTTCTATTTTTGTGGATGGAACACTTTTGGGAATGGAAACAGCACCAAACTGTACTTGGGAAAATAAGAATTTGGTTTCTTGTATTGTTGATGGAAACACATGGGAAGTTTTGCCATTGACACTAGGACAAGATGCTGGAAATGCTTGTACTGCAACAAATAATTGTGCTGGATGCATAGGAAATCTACCGTGCTTGCTTTGTCTACAGCCACTAGGAGGAGGAACGTTTAGTACAGACCCTTTTCAGTGTATCATTTCAGGGGGATAATTCTCTATAATAATCAATGTCAAAAAACTGGATATGGTTGCGGGTAATTCAAATAATGCTGGATGTATTGCTTGTCTGGGGGATGTTTTTGCTTGCCTATTTTGTCAGGGTAAATTGGATTTTTTCCACAGATTTCCCCTTTGAACTTTTTGCGCTTCTCTCTGCAATTGCCACGTTGGTATGGATTGGTTTTTTGGCTTTTGTAAAAGTATATCGACTCCCTCCACGTTCGGGAATGAGATATTGGTATGATATTTTTTTGATTGTGACAGGAGGAATTATCGCTATTGGATTTTTGATTATTTCGTATTTTTTCCCACGGGAAATACTTTTTTCTCGCCTCATTGGAGTATATGCACTTTTGTTTTCTTCTCTGTGGTTGTTTGTTTCTCAACACTTATTTCGTATTTTGCTTGGAAAGGCAAAGAAACAAGGGAAAGGATACAAAACCCTTATTATTGGTGCAAATCGCGTGGCAGAGCAATTTGTCTCGCGCGTAAAATCGGATTCGTTTGCTCCGTTTCAAATTGTGGGAGTGATTGATCCATACGGATTGGAAAAGACCTTTCATGCGGCTCCATTGTTGGGAAAACTCGATCAACTGGAATCAGTTTGTGCGCGTGAAAAAGTTACAGCACTGGTTCAGTGTGATGCTTTTGAACATACTCTTTCATTGGTTTCGTTTTGCGAGGAAAAAGATATAAAATTTCAATTTCTTCCTTCTTTGCGCGGAGTATTTGAAGAAAATCTTCGGTTACGTGAAATCGCAGGAGTTCGAGTTATTTCCCTTGTGCAGCGGAATTATTCTGGTCTCAAAAAAACAAAATTTCGATTTATAGATTGGTTGTTGAGGCAGGTGTTGGATACGGAGTAGTTCAAAGTTCAAATTTCAGACTAGAAACTACAAACTACAAACTTCAAACTTTAATCTTCAAACTGGAAACGAGAAGTTTTTTAGTTATGTTTTCGCGATTTGTGATTTTTTTCGAATAGTTGAAAGCGTTTTTCCAATAATTTTAAGAATTTCTTCGCAATCATTTAAAAGGGTATCAGATTGTTCGTCAGAAATGTAATTTGATTCTCGTAAAAGACGAAGCCAATATTTTGTCTCACGAGTTTCTTTGTATGCGATTGAGAGTTTCGAAAAAAAATCTTTTTCTGATTGTCCTCCAATAGCTTCTTCGGTATTTGCACCTACAGAAGTACCAGAACGAAGAAGTTGTTTCGAAAGTACGAATTCCTTTTTATCTTTTATCAAAAATTGGGAAAGTTTTACAACATTTAATGAGAACTCGTACGTTTTTTGTACTAACACATTATTGTAAGTATTTTTCATTGTTAAAAATAAAGATATGTACTCTGTATTTATTACAAAATATTCAGTAATAATAAATAAAAATATGCATAATATTTAACGATTTATTCATATTAGGAGCAATCGGTTGATCAATTTTCAAACTTCAAAGGAGGAATATATTTGCAGTTTGAAATTTGTAGTTTGTAGTTTCTAGTCTGTAGTTTGGATTAAATATCCAAATCTTCCACCTCTGAGGCGTGCGTTTGAATGAATTTTCGACGGGGTGCGAC
>JAGYLK010000187.1 GCA_018401175.1 Candidatus Altimarinota bacterium | reverse complement strand
CTACACAACCTTCTTTTGATAGAATTCCTCATCCAATATCTTCTTTACGTTTGATTTCATATTTTTCCTGTTTTTTTCAAATTCCATTCCTCCCTCCTGAAGACACGCAAGGTGCTGTTCTTCTGTTGCCGGAACTATAAAAGAAAAAGTAGACCCCTTGCCTTCTTCCGATTCCACTTCAAATTCTACTCCCACTAATTTTTTGCGAAGTTCTTGACAATTAATAAGCCCCTTTCCCGTTCCGACCTCTCCATTTGCTCCCTCTTGTGACTCGAGTTTTTCAATTTCAACCTCTCCCGATAATATTTTTTGGAGTTGTTGTAATTTCGCTAATGGCATTCCTATCCCCGTATCCGTAACAGAAATCTTTTGATAACCATTTTCAATCTGTTGAGAAGTAATAATTATTGATCCTCCAGCTGGAGTAAATTTAACCGCGTTTATAAGAAATGTGTGTAACCAAGCATCAACGCGAGCTTTATCAGAAAAGAACTCCCCGCTCTCTCCCCCTTTGTTTTCGATAATAATTGTTTTCCCTATCGCATTCCCATTCAACTGTTCAATACTCTCTTTAATAATATCTGACACTTTATGTTTTTTATAGTCAGGGTCTTTAATTAATAGAATTCGACCATTCAACATATCCCGTAACTTTTCAGGGGCAGAAAGCACTATATCCTTAAACGTATCTCTCTCTGTATCTTCTTTCGCTATCTCTTGTATCAAAGAAGTAAATGAAAACATATTCCCCAATAGCAATCGATAATCATGCCTTAACGTGCTTAAAAAATCTTTGTATAGGCTTATTTGAGATTTAAAATTCTCAAGCAATTTCTCATCTCTATCGTGTGCCGAAAAAACATCTCGCTTTAATTGCTCCAATATGCGTTTCATAACACCAATCACAATATTCAAGCGCTCTAGTTCAAGATCCTTTAAATTCAATATCCTCTCTCCATCGAAGGACTCTTTCTTCGCAACTCTTCCCAGAAATTCTATTTGCCGTAACAAGGATTTCTGTAAAAAATTTTGTACTACTTCTTGTAACAAATCATTTCGTTGTTTTAATACATCAGGTGTTAGCTCATATACAGGAATTTCTTTCCTCTTTTGAACATACATCCGTTCCTGTATTTTAATATCCAAAAACCCCACTGCCGACTCAAATAACTCTGGCTGTTCCTTTTTTTGCTCCTCTGCCTGAAGAGCCTGCTGAACCAAAGACATTGATTCTTCATCCAACATTTCTCCCTGAGCAGCAAATAACGCTCTTAATTGCTTTGTTCTTGTATATGTTTCTGGAGAATTCACAAAAGAAACAGAAACTATATTTTCTGCCCCAATAAATTCTATATCTGAAGAAAAGTCGCTCTTAGTACCAACAAATGTTGATGATTTTCTTTCGCCCCAGGAATGCCTTTCCTTTTCCATAATATAATTTTATCCGTTTAATTGTATCTCATTGATATGTTTACATCAAGAATTTTATGTGTGATTTTCATATACAGAATAAAAGATTCAAAGAAGGAAAGTTCATTCTTTAATCGGAAGAATAAGGGATTATTTTTTAATCCCTTCTATCTTCGCCAAAAATACTCCCGTATAACTCTTTTTCTCTTTGGATACCTCTTCTGGCGTTCCTTTGGCGACCAATAATCCGCCACCATCTCCACCATCGGGACCAAGATCGATCAAATAGTCACAGGATTTCAGAACATCAAGATTGTGTTCGATAACAATAACCGAATTTCCTCGATCGACGAGTCGCTGCAATACCGCAAGAAGTTTTTTTACATCAGAGAAGTGCAATCCCGTAGTAGGCTCGTCCAAAATATAAGCGGTCGATCCTGTAGATTTTTTCATCAACTCTGTTGCCAATTTCACACGCTGCGCCTCACCACCAGATAATGTGGTTGCTGACTGTCCCAAATGCATATACCCCAGTCCTACTTCCTGAATCGCTTTGAGCTTTGACTGAATATGTCCAAAATTTTCAAAAAATTCCACCGCCTCATCAACCGTCATTTCTAAGACATCAGCAATAGACTTCCCGCGGTAGGTTACCTCCAACGTTTCCGTATTATATCGTTTCCCATTACATACTTCACAGGGAATATAGACATCAGGCAAAAAGTGCATTTCTATTTTCTTGATTCCGTCTCCTGAACAGGCCTCACAACGCCCCCCCTTTACGTTAAAGGAAAATCGTGATCCAGTATAACCCCGCAACTTAGCTTCTGTTGTCGAAGCAAAAACCTCACGAATATCAGTAAAAACTCCCGTGTACGTTGCCGGATTTGAACGTGGTGTACGACCGATGGGAGATTGGTCGATAGAGATTAATTTATCAAGTTGCTCAATTCCCTCAACCGAATCATGTTTTCCTGCTGGTTTCTTAGCGCGATTCAATTCGCGAGCCAAAACAGGAACGAGAATACGATTGATGAGCGAACTTTTCCCTGACCCCGATACTCCCGATATTCCAACAAAACATCCCAACGGGATATCTACTGAAATATTTTGTAGGTTATTTTCGCGCGCTCCTTTGATTTTGAGCCATCCCATAGGAGTTCTTCGAATGCGAGGAATTTTTATTTGTTGGCGCCCAAAGAGAAAATCTGCCGTCTCACTCTTGAGATCTTTCATCTCATCAAGTGTTCCTGAAAACACTAAA
>JAGYLK010000186.1 GCA_018401175.1 Candidatus Altimarinota bacterium | reverse complement strand
GAGTCCTGTATCGCCCACCACGTTTTCGTATCAGAGGAATCGACTCAGTCGGTTTCTTTTTACTCTCCATGAAAAAGTTGACCAAAAGAGAAGAAAAGCTACACTTCCGACGAATTAATTTTAATAAAATGAAGAAAGACGAAAAGAAAAGCGTCATGAAAAAATTTCAGACGCATGCGAAAGACACTGGATCTTCGCAAGTACAGATCGCAATTTTGACAGAAAAAATTGCAATGTTGACAGAGCACCTTCAGACGCACAAAAAGGATAAGCATTCACGACGAGGCTTACTCGGGATGGTAGGAAAACGTCGTCGGTTATTGAAATATTTACAAATGAGTAATGTGGCTCAGTATGCCGATGTGGTAAAACAACTTGGACTTAGAAAGTAAGAATTCCCCCGCTCTACAGCGGGGTTTTCGTTTTCTCACGAGAGAAATACGTTTCTCGTGAATATTTTGTAAATATATAAGATGACAGAAGCAAAATCAGTATCAGTTCAGCTAGATGGCGTAGATTTTACCTTTGAAACGGGGAAACTTGCCAACTTGGCAGATGGAGCAGCCGTAGTAAAATACGGAAATTCAGTGCTTCTTGCGACAGCAGGAATGGCTGATAGCGCACGACAGGGAATCGATTTTTTCCCTCTCATGTGTGACTACGATCCGAAGTATTACGCAACTGGAAAAATTAAAGGTTCGCGGTTTATGAAACGGGAAGGTAGACCACCGGAGAGTGCTATTTTGGTCGCTCGAATGATAGATCGTCCACTTCGTCCAATGTTCCCAAAAGGAATGATGAATGATGTGCAGATTATTGTTACCCTTTTGCAAGCAGATGGAACGCATTCAGATGCACCAACAGCAATTACTGCGGCATCAATGGCGTTGCAGCTTTCAGGAATTCCCTTTGAAGCGCCTGTTTCAGCAGTTCGTGTGGGAATGCGTGAGAATGGGGAATTTTTTCTCAATCCAAATTACGAGCAGATTGATAATGGAGATTTAGATTTGGTTATTGCCGGAACAGAAGAGGCTGTGATGATGGTTGAGGCTGGATCACGTTTGATTTCAAATGACAAAATGATTGCGGCGTTTGAATTTGCTCATGAGCGAATCAAAAAACTCTGTGCTGCTCAACGAGAGTTGGCATCACAATTTACTATTGAAGCAAAGGTTCCACAGATTCGCGAGGTAAATGAAACCGCGGAAGAAATGGTGGCAAAGAGTTTAACCGATGCTGATTGGGCAACTATTGGAGGAGTGGGAAAAAAAGAACTCAAGAAAACAATTCATGCTTTGGAAGAAAAACTTATAGAATCCTGTGCGACCGCACTTGAGAATGAAGAAGTTTCCAGAGGAGATTTGATGACCTTTTTCGAAAAAGGATTAAAAAAATATATTCGAAAACAAGTGATGACCACAGGAAAACGATTGGATGGACGAGGATTAAAAGATATTCGACCCTTGTCTTCTGAAGTTGGAACGTTGCCACGGACACATGGTTCTGGATTATTTCAGCGTGGAAATACGCAGGCATTATCGGTTTTGACCGTTGGTTCTGTGGGAGATGCGCAGATACTCGATGATCCTGATCGACCAGAATTTAATAAGTATTATTTTCACCACTACAATTTCCCTCCGTATTCCGTGGGAGAAGTGCGCCCATTGCGTGGAACCGGACGTCGAGAAATTGGTCACGGAACGTTAGCCGAGCGAGCATTGCAATATGTGATGCCGACGAAAGAAAAAGATAATTTTCCCTACACCATTCGTGTCGTTTCAGAAATTTTGGCGTGTAATGGATCGAGTTCCATGGCGTCAGTTTGTGGATCAACTTTGGCGCTTATGGACGGAGGAGTTCCGATAAAATCAGCGATTTCAGGAATTGCGATGGGACTCGTTATGGATGAAGAAACAGGGAAATATCATATTTTGTCAGACATTCAGGCGCAGGAAGATTTCTGCGGAGATATGGATTTGAAGGTTTGTGGAGACGAGAACGGACTTACGGCTTTGCAAATGGATATTAAGTTGAAAGGGTTAGACATGAAACTTTTGAAAGAAGCACTCGATCAAGCTCAGGCTGGACGTGCAGAGATTTTGAAATCTATGAAATTAGCAATCCCTGCTCCACGAGCAGAGATGAGCGAATTTGCTCCACGTGTTACCTCATTCCACATTAATCCGGATTATATTCGTATCATTATTGGAAAAGGTGGAGAAACAATTCAGGGATTGTGCGCTGAGTACGATGTAAAAATTGATCTTGAGGATGACGGATTGGTAATGGTTTCTTCTTCCAATGGAGACAATTCCGCTGCGGCAATTGCGGCAATCAAATCACTTGCGTATGAGCCGGAGATTGGAGATATTTTCAAAAATGTTCCGGTGAAGTCAGTTATGGATTTCGGGGCGTTTGTTGAGTTCGTTCCGGGAAAAGAAGCCTTGGTTCACGTATCAGAGATTGCTCAGCGTCGAATTGATACGGTTTCTGAGGTTCTCAAAGAAGGCGACAAAGTGAATGTGAAGTTGACTGGAGTTGATAAAATGGGTCGTATTAAGTTATCGATGAAAGAGGTAGAGCAGGACAGAGAGTTTTAAGAAAGTGGATAGTGAAGAGTTTATAGTTACTAGTATTGGAAAGATGTGGGGGCGAAATATATTTCGCCCTTACTTTTTAGTTGAAAAAATAGTGAACATAGGGT
>JAGYLK010000185.1 GCA_018401175.1 Candidatus Altimarinota bacterium | reverse complement strand
CCTCTTTAGGTTTCAGATCTCCCCTAGTCATTTGATCTGGTTTTTGTCCCCTCTTGAGATCAAGAGGGGAATAGAAGGGGAGATCACTCCCTCCCTTTGGATAAAGGGAGGGTTGGGGTGGGATTTGAAGTGGATTAGTGAGGGTTAGGGTGGGATTTGAAGTGGTCGGGGGGGGATTCTTCCTGAACGAAAACTCGGCATTGGATGTTTCCTTTTTTGATTCCAGACAAGTTGGAATAACAAAATGAGAAACGTATACAAAACCATCCTTGAAACCCCTTGTGCAAGAGGAAATAAAAAATAATAAAAAAGAACAATAAAAGTACTCAACAGTGAGTAAAAAAAATGTTCATAAAAAAACACGAAACGGTTCGGGTTTCTCTTACGGGGTCAGAGAGGCTGTATTTTCTCATCAAGAAACGCAAAATGGAGGGGAGGCCGGTCTTGAATTTTTTATTCAACAAATATGTTTTCTTTTTATTCTTCAAGAGTACAAAAAAAGTGTTCAGTTCATAGCGAAAATAAAAAAGAAAAAAAGAAATGGAGAGCGTTTTAGACTTTTTTTTGAACCGTGTTTTTGCTATACATAAGGGGTATTTTTGTGAGGAAATTTCTTTCCTCTTCCCCCCTATAATCGAGTATGAAATTTTTTGTGACGCAATTCTTCTCTAACACACTTCTTCGGGGGAAGCGGGGAGGAAGGCTCTTCCGCATGGGCGGGCGGCTTATTCGTGGGGTCGCGGTGTTGAACTTGCTGTCACTTTGTATGCAGATTTTTGGGACAGCGGTTCCATTTTTGAATCTTCAATCTCCAAACTTCAATCTCCAAACTTCAGTTATAGAAGACGCCAAAGAAGTAGCTTCATGGGGTGATGTGAATGAAAAATTAGCATTTTTGTCAGATCTCTGGTTGGGGGAGACGGCGTATGCGGCGCCTACATGTGAAGAATTGTGCCAGCATGATCATGGAGTATCTGGAGAATGTAGAGTTACGAATACACAGGTAGTGTGCGTAGATAATCCAACACTAGTTGACTGTGATCCTGTGGGGTATGATGAGACAGCAGATTGTGTTAGTCCATTGCCTTATTGTGCGTGTGTTGTTTCGCCGTCTCCCCCGGCGTGTTTAAGTTCCTGTGTTAACGATTATAGTGCAACTTCAGCAAGTTGTGGAATCAAAACTGGACTTCCGGCATGTTCGGGAACGCCAACTTCGGATTGTGTTCATGAAGAGCAGCGAGATTGTGACTATGAGTGTGTGTGTGAGTTTGGAGCAGGCAGTTCGTTAATTGTTAATTCAGTGACATTGTCTACCTACAGTGCCGGGACGACAGAGAATATATTTGGATATTGTACCGCTACAGAACCGAGTGGGAATCCCATTGGATATGATTATCGATGGATAGAAAACCCAGGAGGATCTGAATCAACGTTACGCGATGGAACACTTTTCAAACCCGGAAGTATTACGACGGGTGATGATTTTGGGTGTGGAATTCGTGCGAGTGATAGTCGGGTTATGTGTTGGGGAGAAGGAGGAAATTATCAGCAGGGAGATGGAAGTAATACCGATAACTTAGTTCCAACACTTACTTCGGACACCAGTGCGTATGTAATGGTTGAAGCCGGACATAATCATGTGTGTGGAATTCGAGCAAGTGATCATCGAGTTCTGTGTTGGGGATATGGGTTATATTATCAGCAAGGGGATGGAAGTAATACTGATAATACAACGCCAACACTCACTTCCGATTCAAGTGCGTATGTTTCCGTTTCTGCGGGATATATGCACACCTGTGGAATTCGGGCAAGTGATGGTCGTGTTCTTTGTTGGGGAGAAGGGGCTAATTATCGATTGGGAGATGGAAGTACCGCTGATAATACAACGCCAGGATTGACATCGGACACAGGTGCATATCGAGAGGTAACGGCTTCGGTACAGTATACCTGTGGAATTCGTGCGAGTGATAATCGTGTAACATGTTGGGGAGACGGGTCAAATTATGGACTAGGAGATGGAAGTACGTCTGCTAATACGACCCCGAGTCCTACTTCTGACACGAGTCCGTATCTGACCGTTTCGGCGTATAGGCAGCATACGTGTGGAATACGAGCGAGTGATGGACGAGTGCTCTGCTGGGGAAATGGGGCGGGTTGGAAGCTAGGGGATGGAAGTACATTGGATAATACAACACCGGGATTAACCAGTGACACGAGTGCTTATGTGAGTGTGAGTACTGGATACATGTTTACCTGTGGAATTCGTGCGAGTGATAATCGAGTACTTTGTTGGGGAGATGGATCCTCATATGCAATGGGAGACAATAATACATCAAGTCATGCCACGCCGGAAGTTACTTCTGATACATCCGCGTATATTTCGGTAAGTGCGGGAGCTACTTTTGGGTGTGGAATTCGAGCGAGTGATAATCGGGTGCTTTGTTGGGGAAATGGAGGATCTTACCGATTGGGAGATAATGACATTGCGAACAATACAACTCCTTCATTGACGTCTGAGACAGCGGCTTTTGGGGTCGGGTCTACTATTAGGACAGAGTATGGAGAGGCATATTCGAGTAGTGGGGATACTATTATGTTGAATTATCTCGGATCTTCTGAAACGAGTCTGGGGGATACTTTTGCGCTTGAATGTCGTGCATACGACGGAACGAATTATTCAGATTGGGTGCGGAGTAGTACACTTTTGATACCGATCGCTGATGGAGGGGAATGTTCTACAGATTCACAATGTACATCGAATAATTGTGTCATGGCGATCAACGAAGCGACAAAATACTGTGCTCCGGCAGGGAGAGAATGTTCTCGATCTGGATATGCAACAGGATATGATACAGGAGATGTATATGATTACGGAACAGGAGCGTATGTGTGTAAAGGAGACAATCAAGGAGGAGCGCTCTGTACCGACGCCGGGACACAGAACTGTGATGAGTACGGAGGAAAATATTGTTCGAGTGGAACCTGGACAGCAGGATCGAGTAATGGAGTCGATGCGGGATGT
>JAGYLK010000184.1 GCA_018401175.1 Candidatus Altimarinota bacterium | reverse complement strand
GTTTCACAATCACATTCGACTGTTGGAACCGTGCTCGCCAATAAATCCGTCCCTGCCATGCTGTCTGTAAGAGCAAAAACGCCAATTCCCGCCACGAGAGCAAGACCGAAAATCATAAAGTATTTTTTCATCGTTATTATTTTTTAAAAAACTAAGAGAAGAGAAAAGACAAAAAGATCACAACTCCTTTTGCTGAAACATTATTTCTTCTCGTAAAAATGTTTCATTTTATTTTACATCAAAGCAAGCAGTCTGAATTTTGCCAAACAGTTGATTTGGCCACTTTTTTAAACGCTTCATTCTCTATTTCATCAGGAGGACGTTTTGCTGGCGAAACAAGAATTTCGTTAATATTCAATTCCTCCTCCCTCTCTTCAAAAAAACAGGCGTGGGAGAAAGGGGGAATTTTTTCCTGAGAAAAAGAAACATATACAATTGGCTCTGACCAAAAATGAACTGAATTTTCACACTGTCCACACGGCTCTGTTGTGTTTTTTTCCAATGTCCTCTCTGTCTCACTCGCATGACAGGGTGACGCCACTGCGACTTCTGTGATTCCACAATGTCCACTGAACAAAGAAAAACATCCCAAAAGGGATAATTTCCCGAACAAAGAAAGAATCGATAAAAAAAATTTCATCGCCCTCATCTTCAGTATAAAAATAAAACCGTCAAAATTTTTTCCCACGAAAAGAAAAGGAGAATAACTTGCGCCGGAAAAAAGTTTGCCAGAAATAACACGCACAGTAAACTCAGTCCACAATGCACGATACACACAACGAAAAACAACGCTGGTTATACAGCGCTACGGTCAAAGATCATTTCTTTCATCCGCGAAATGCCATACGCGAAGGCGAAGAATTCATTCCCGATGGAGAAGGCCTCGTCGGATCTCCTGCCTGTGGAGATGAAATGAAAGTGATGATTCAAATAGATTCTGACTCCGATCGGATAAAAGCTTGTCGATGGAGCACTTTTGGATGTGCAAGCGCAATCGCGAGTACTTCCATGCTTTCTGTGATGATTACGGAAAATGAAGGAATGAAGATTGATGACGCGCTTAAACTTCGTCCACAACATATTCTTGATCGATTGGGGGGATTGCCCGATAGAAAAGTTCACTGTTCTGTTCTTGGCGATGAAGCCCTTCGCGGAGCTATTACTGATTATTTCAAGAAAACCGAACAAATAAATCGCATCCCCGCACCACCAACGACAAAAATTATTTGTGCCTGCAAACAAGTAACTGATGCTGACATAGAAGATGCCGTGCTCGAAGGCGCAACCACTCTCGACCTCATGATGAAAAAAACAGGAGCGGGAACTGGATGCGGAACCTGTATCGGGGACGTAGAAGAATTGATAGAAAAGACCAAAGAAAAATATTTTTCCGGAAACAATGAGTAAAACCATATATCTCGATCACGCTGCCACGACGCCTCTTGCGCCAGAAGTATTTGAGGTTATGAAACCGTGGATGACACAAGAATGCTGGAATCCGGGAGGATTTTATGCTGGTGGATTTGCCACCAAAGAAGCCCTTGGGCGCGCACGGGAAACTGTTGCAGAAATTCTCGGATGTATGCCTGGAGAAATCATTTTTACTTCAGGGGGAAGTGAATCTGACAATCTCGCTCTCCGAGGAGTAATGAACGCTCGACCGGGAGAAAAACATCACATGATCACCAGTTCTATTGAACATCATGCTATATTGCATACAGCCGAAGATTTGGCGCGAGACGGACATGAAATTTCCATATTGCAAGTAGAAAAAGACGGTCGTGTTTCCCTGGAAAATCTCAAAAAGGCAATTCGAGAAAACACAAAACTCGTTTCCATCATGATGGCGAATAATGAAATTGGGACGATTCAGCCTATAAAAGAAATTGCTGAGTTTTTGCAAGAAACTGGGAAAAAGATATTTCTCCATACAGACGCCGTACAAGGAGGCGTCCATCTCGATTGTAATGTGGAAAAAATGGGCGTTGATCTGCTTTCTCTTTCAGGACATAAATTTTATGGACCACGTGGGATGGGAGCCTTGTTTGTCAAATCCGGAACACCGCTTCGCCCGCAAATAACCGGGGGCGGACAAGAATACAATCGTCGTGCTGGAACTGAAAATATTGCCGGAATCATCGGTTTTGCAAAAGCATTGCAACTCGCCTCAGAACACAGGAAGAGTGAGGCAATCCGATTATCTCAACTTCGGGATCATGCCATTGAACGAATTCAAAAAGAAATAAAGCACGTCCAACTCAATGGAAGTCACGAACATCGCTTACCAAACAATATTAATTTTTCTTTTTGGGGAGTAGAAGGCGAAGGAATTCTTTTGAAACTTGATGAACGCGGAATCTGCGCCAGCACCGGAAGTGCCTGCACCAGCGCTGATTTGGATGCAAGTCACGTAATCCTTGCTACAGGACAGGGACACGGATGGGCGCATGGTTCGATTCGCTTTACCCTCGGAAAGGCAACGACAAAGGAATTACTCGATAAAGCGATTGATGAGCTCAAAGAAATCATCGCCTATCTCCGATCTATCTCTCCCGTTCCGCCGAATCCACCAGGATCAAATTGAGTTTGCGAGAGGAAAAAGAGCACGCTACAATTTTAAATGATGGAAATTCAATTAAGTTGGGACGTTGTTTTTGTGGCACTTCTCGTCGTCGTTTTTGGAATTTTATTTCTTCGTCCCCACAAATTCAGTCTTCGTCTTCTTTTGGGAACCTATCTGTCCCTCATTATCGCGGAAGGAGGAGCTTTCTTTTTGGAAAAAATAATTCTTCCCGCTGCCCCAGAATTACAAAATTGGGTTTCTGAAAAAGAAATTTTGGTGTTTATGTGTATCCGATTGGTTCTTTTTGGTGCGGCAATGCTCTTGTTTCTTTCTCGAGCGCACTATCATATCGAGCACAAAGTTCATGATCACTGGATTGCACGATCTATCATTCATCTTGTTTTTTCATTATTGATAAGTCTTCTTATTGTCAGTAGTATTTTTTCTTTTTTATCTGGAAATTCTGTTATTGAAGCCGCGCTCGGAACATTCGCCCCAAACGACTGGTTCGACACGAGTCTCTTCATTCTCCCCATACTCAATATCTTTGGTCTCTGGCTTGCTCTTCCCGCTGTCGGGATGATCCTTGTGAGTGTAATTGGTCCCAGAGAAACTTAAAAGCCAAACACGATGGTTTCCAACAAAAGAATTTACAAAATCTTCTGCTTTTTCATCCAGCGACGAAGTATGAAACTCGAGAAAAACGCAAATACAAACATTCCCACAAGTACCCACAAGAAAACATCAAATCGCGATTCCACTTTATTAGCAATATTCATTCCAAAAAATCCTGTTACGACGGCGAGGAACGCAAATATAGCTGTCACAGAAGTTAATATGAGGTCAATCTGAATAATTTTATTTCGTCGAGAAGACAATTTCAATACCAAAATTTCTTGCGTGTCGTCAATATTCTCATTCAATTCGTCAATTCGATTCGAGATGTCCTCTAATTGTTCCACCTCGTTCTCTAAAATAGATTCCAAATCATCTGTATCCTTTGGCTTCTTCCCCAGATACATATCTTCCAATTCCTCATTATCATCCAATATATCATCGAGCATTTCATTGAGCTCACGAGTATTTTTTGCGAGTTTTGAAAGTTTTTTCTTTGCGGTCAGCAATTTCTCAAATATTTCGTCATGATGCTGCGTTCTCAACATTGTCAAAATACGTTCTACCAAACGCTCTGCTTTTTCAAAGTTATCGCGTGTTTTTTCTTGCATATGCCCCAATGCAGCATCTAACACTACGTGTTCAAATTGCGATTTTTCATCTCGAGCAATAATTCGCTCTATCAAAAGAGGGATAAATTGATCTGATATTTTTTCTCCTTCAGTGTTGAACACCAATACTCTTGTTTCTCCAACCAAAATCTTTACAGCACGAAAATTGAGGACCAGACATTTCCCACGACGGGCAATCGTCGGCATTTGTCGAAGGGAAAAAATTGGACGCAAGTCTCGTACGTGCAATTCAAATTGCTGAGAAAGAGAACGTCGATCGACTTCTATTTCTGACACACTTCCATTGGCACTAATTTCGGAACAACGCATGTGTTAAAAAAGTGAATTTTGTAAAGCTGTGTGAAGCGTAAGGCCTATTGGCTTTGAAGACAAGTCACATTCTCGTCCAGAGAGACGTTTCATATTGAGACTCACAAGTTCGTGATCTGTTTCTATAACGACAAATGATCCCTTTATCGCTCTTATTATACCACTTACCGATTCTGCTTCTGATAAGGAAATTGGCTGAAGAGGTTTTCTAATATGTGGCAAGACATCTGTATGATAGACAGTATCCCACGAAATAAATTCTGGGTTTTGAAGAATGAATTTTTTTAAATGGACTGATTCATTCAGTCCTTCGAGACTTTTTGCAAGAGCTTCGCGAAGCTCTTGTTTTGCCTCTTCTCCGGATATTTCTGGCTGTAATGATATCTTTTTTTGCCGCGCTTGAATTTTGTCTGCTATCCCTGCCCGACGGGCTAATGTTTCTATTTGACGAGCCACTAATCCATCCGGCGCTTCTGCCCAAAATAAGGTCTGATGACTTCCTTGCTCAATTTGTCTCAATGCTTTTCGTTCTTTTTTAGAAACCCCGACCTTTAGAACTCCAGCATCAAAAAGAGCGAAATATACTACATGTTCTCCTGAGATTTTATCCAAATCCCCAGGCTGTAATTGCGACTGATCAAATCCATCAAATGCGGTGAAAATAAAATTTCCCTCAATCGCACGACAATATTCGCACTTTGCTTTTCCGCTTGAATTTTTTGGACAGGGTTTCCAAATACCATTTTCTACGCATCCAGCACAACGAATGTCAGAACACACCTCCACTGATATTTCATCTCCTATGGAAATTTTTTTTCTTCCAAACCGCGCATCAACAGAGCCTTGGATTTCACACCCTTCTTCATTTACCCAGCGGAAATCGTAAAAAAGTACTTTCATTGCGCGAAAATTTTGTAGCAAAAATGAAGGATTAATTCAACCGGAATTCCTTGATCCGAGACTGATCTCGAAAAAATAATGAAAATTTACATACATTTTTTTTGCTTTTCTCTTGGTTCTCAAAAAAGAAATCATTACTCTTTCCTGTGATGAAATCTCCGCTTTCTTTTTCACACAAAATATGGAAATTTTCTTCTGAGGAAACCATTTTTGATCTTTCTCAACTTCAATCCTTGTTGCTGAAATCACGAGGATTAACGCACCACGAAGATATTCAAAAATTTCTCGAACCTTCGCTTCAGGACCTTATAAGTCCCTGGGCAATGAATGGCATGAAAAAGGCGGTAGAACGAATTATTCGCGCCATTGAAACACAAGAACGCATTGTCGTGTTTGGAGATTTTGATACCGACGGAATTACGGCAACCGTTATCCTCGTCCACACGCTCAAGACACTCGGGGCAAATGTTTCCTATCGCATCCCCGAGAGAAATACCGATAGTCACGGACTCAAAAATCATTTACTTGATGAGCTCGCACAACGAAACGTAAGTCTTGTTATCACGGTGGACTGCGGAATCAATGATGCCCCAGAAGTGGAATATGCTGCAAAAAGAGGAATCGATATAATTGTTACAGATCATCACGAACCAGAGGAAAGTGCTTTTCCTGAAGCGGCTATCGCCGTTATAAATCCAAAGGGAGGAAAGAATGGAAACACGTTCAAAGATCTTTCCGGATCAGCTGTCGCGTGGAAACTCGCTGCCGCAATAGCCGAGAAAAGAGCCACAAACGAAGATCAACTTTCCTCGCTTCTCAACCCTATTCTTGAGATTGCTGCTATTGGAATTATTGCCGATTGTGTTCCCCTCGTAGAAGAAAACCGAATTTTGGCAAAATTTGGAATAGAAAAAATGAAACAAACTCCGTGGAAAGGATTGCTTCATTTATTAGAAGAAACGGGAACACCTCTGGAAAAAATAACTGAGGACACTATTGGATTTGTAATTGCGCCACATCTTAATGCCGCTTCTCGAATTGGTGACGTTCTTATTGCCGCACAACTCTTTTTGGGAAAAGAAGAAGAAAATGGAGTCCGCGTTCAAACCCTCCGGGAATGGAATTCCTCTCGAAGGTCGCTCACAGAGGACTCTGTCAGAGAAGCGAAAATACAAGTTCGCCAGGACGCCCCTTTTCAGATTTTTTACAATGAAACCTGGAAACCCGGAATTTTGGGACTCCTCGCCTCTCGATATAGCCAACAGTTAGGCGTTCCGGTAATCGCCTGCACCAAACGCGCTGACGGGAAAATATCCGCCTCTTGTCGTGCGCCAGAACCCTATTCAATAATTCATGGACTCCGCACCGCAGAGTCGTTTCTCGAACGATTCGGAGGACACGCCGGCGCGGCAGGATTTTTGATGGAAGCATCACAATTTGAAAAATTAAGAAACTCGCTTGATACTCATTTTTCTGAGCTCGATATTGGAGCGCTTCCGCAAAGAATTGACGCCTGGATTTCTCCCGAATTATTACACTGGGAACTTCTTGATTTTTTGAAATTTTTCGCCCCATTTGGTATTGGAAACCCGCTTCCTGTGTTCGGAATACGAAATGTTACCATTACAAATATACGTCCGATCGGAGCACAAAAAAATCATATAAAACTCAAGGGAACGATTGACGGGGAAGAACTTGAATTTATAGCCTTTTTCGCAGGACATATTTTGGAACAAGTACACGTTGGCGACCACATTGATATCGCTCTCACGCTTGGAGAGAATGAATGGAATGGCGAGCAAACGCTACAATTGCGAGTAGAAGATATGAGAATGACGTAGTATAACACCCCTCGGAACAGAAAAGACTTTTGTCCCCTCTTAGACTAAGAGGGGAATGAAAGGGGTGTTATGAATTATAAATGAATTTCAAGTCTTCTTCGCTTATGCAAAATAAGTATATTTTATTTATGAAATATCCCTTCAGTACTCCCGAATTAAAAGAACGCCGAAGAGAGCTAAGAAATAATGCGACATCTGCCGAAAAACGTCTGTGGCAATTTCTGAGGAAAAGTCAGTTAGGATATAAGTTTACGAGACAACACAGTGTTGATTGTTTTATTTTGGATTTTTACTGCCCAAGCAAAAAGGTGGCTATTGAATTAGATGGGAGACATCATGCCGAAGAAAAAAAACGAGAATATGATAAAGATCGCACCTTCATAATTGAATCACATGAAATTCGAGTTTTACGATTTTGGAATTGGGAAATTGAAAAGAGTATTGATCATGTTTGTAAAAGGATATTGAAAGAACTAAAAAGAAATCCCCCCTCGGAACAGAAACGAAGGAGCATGAAAAATTGACATACTCTACACTCAAACGTATTATTCTTCAGATGACTTCACTGGAACGATTTCTTGAAAAGAGAGTTGCTCCACGGAGCATTTTTTTTGAAAATTTTCTTCCCCCATTCCCTCATGAGACACGTCCTCTCGGCTCCACAATTCGATAAAGCAGAACTGCTTGAAATTCTTTCTCAAGCAGCAGAAATGGAAAAAATACTTATTACAAAAGGAAATTCCGATATGGCGAAGGGGAAAATCCTAGCAACCTTCTTTTATGAACCGTCTACCCGAACGCGATTGAGCTTTGAAACAGCAATGAATCGCCTCGGCGGGAAAGTGATTTCCGTCAGTGACGGAAGGAGTTCTTCTGCCAAAAAGGGAGAAACGGTTGAAGACACCATGCTGGTTATTTCAGGATATGCCGATGTGATTGCTATGCGTTCAAGTGAGATTGGATTTGCAGAACGTGCGAGCAAAACCTCTCGTGTTCCTATTATCAATGGGGGCGATGGACCAGGAGAGCATCCCACTCAATCATTGCTTGATCTCTACACGATTCAGAAACAATTTGGGTTTGAACGACCGCTTCGTATCGCATTTGTGGGAGATTTGAAATATGGGCGTACCGTTCACTCTCTTTCAAAAATACTCCGAAATTTTGACAACTTTTCTGTCGATTGGGTCGCGCCAAAAGAACTCGATATTCAAGATGAATATTTTGATCCAGTAAAAGATAGAAAATGGAACGAGCTCTCTGACGAAGTCCTCAAGGAAGCGGACATAATTTATATGACACGTATCCAACAAGAACGATTTGATGATCGCTCAGAATATGAACGACTCAAAAATGTATTTATTCTCGACGCAGCAAAAGTATCAAAAATGAAGTCCGATGCGATAATTCTTCATCCACTTCCTCGTGTAGATGAGATTGCAACAGACGTCGACGCACTTCCTCAAGCAAAATACTTTGAGCAAGCTCGAAATGGAGTTCCTCTGCGAATGGCGTTAATTGCTCGGGCATTGGAATTGATATAATAAGCACGATACAGACGTTGCATGCAACGTCAAAAAACCTTTTCTCCAAATATGAAAAATTACCACATATCAAACGTCAGACTAATAGATCCCTATAAAGATGAAATTGGGGAAATCTGGCTCGTCTCAGGACGAATACGTTTCCAGAATCCGAAACAGGAATGTGAAGAAATCGATGGAAGTGGAAAAATTATATTTCCCGGATTTATCGACCCACACGTTCATTTCCGCACGCCCGGAGATGGCAAGGACGAGACATTTGAAACCGGAAGTCAGGCGGCTGCCGCCGGCGGAACAACGATG
>JAGYLK010000183.1 GCA_018401175.1 Candidatus Altimarinota bacterium | reverse complement strand
TTTGCCTTTTTCCCCTGCGACGCTCTTTCCCGATCGAAAAACCCCGCTTGAGAAATTTGGCGGGCAGCCGCCAAAATGCTTGCCACAGAACCTGGAGCAATGCACTTACGAACACTTCAAACAATCAATGACCTTTCTTCTGACCAATCCAACACCACTATTTGGATGATGCCTATTGAAATTATGGACGCGATGAAAGGATACAGCACGATGATTGGGAAAAAATAATATACTCTCTCCTCCCAAAGGGTGGGGGGCAAAAAAGACCGGTCATTACAGAGCGGTCTTTTTTATTTCCGAAACTTTTAGACTTTTAAGCTTTTAGACTTTTGGGCTCAAAAGAACTATTTCGCCCGCTCAACATATTCTCCGGATTCTGTATTCACGACAACTCTATCTCCTTGTGCCACAAACAACGGAACGCGAATCACTTTTCCGGTTGAAATAGTGGCTGGTTTCGTGCCTCCATTGGCACGATCTCCCTGAACTCCTGGTTCTGTATAGGTGATCTCAAATGTCATTTTGGGTTGAAGCTGCACGTTGATAGGAACGCCGTTGAAAAGCTGTAAATCACAATTCATTCCATCTACCAAAAATCCTGCAGAATCTCCCAAAATATCTGCGCTCAACGTTACAGTTTCATACGTTTCATTATCCATAAATTCATATTCATCTCCATTTGCGTAGAGAAATTGGGCTTTTCGAAACACAACATCTGCTTCTTCCACTCGATCACTTCCCTGAAATGTTTTTTCCATAACCTTTCCCGTAAGAAGATTTTTTAATTTTGTTTTCATCACGCCTCCTTGCCGCGCTGTTTTGGAAAATTGATTCCACACAACCATGTATGGCTCTCCATCGAGAACGAGTTTTGCTCCGGTTTTGCAATCTGAAAGTCCTAACATTCTATTGGGGTAAATTTCGCGAGAAGTCTGCCGTATCCGCCCCATTTTGTCAAAATCACAAAAAATCCTCGCCCAAAGGAAAGGATTTTTATATTTGTAGTTTGAAATTTGAAGATTGAAGTTTTATTACATCGCCATTTCTGCCGCGCGCATTCCTGCCTCTTGGTATCCATTAATAGCTCCTATAACAATAGTAACGATAATCGGAAGAACGATTGCGACCAAAAAAGGAAACCACGTCCAAAATCCGTGAACTTTTTTGTATGAAATATAGCGAACATCAGACAATCCATCATGCCATGCAAGTTTTTCTGAACGCCACCCCGCCATCATAAACCCTACTCCCAGCGGAAGAGCCGAAAGGATTTTGGCAATTTTTCGCATAAGAAGCTGTCCTACCGAAGCAGTTTTCAGTGATTTTTTATCTACAAGTTTTGCTCCATATATTTTTCCTGCAATTGTCTGTCCATCACGAAGATAATAATACAGATTAAAAAACAACGGCACGATAAACGCAGATAACGCCGCATCTACAAGAGAAATGGCAACCCTTCGCCAAAACCCAACAAATTCCACGACGGATTCTTTTTCATGAAGCGTTCGCCAATTCGATCGTGCAGCAAAAATAACCAAAAGAGGAAGCCCCACATATACAAGGACATACAATGCTATCAATAAAAAGATTATTATTCCTGAAAGCGCATCCATTTCTTTTGTGGCAAAAAGCTCCAGAGACGGAGAAAGTTGCTCCATCGGTATCGAATCGGTCATTGTTGTCGGTTCCATTTGGGGAAAGTTAAAAAAAGGTTCTGGTTAAATTTTTGACCTTTTGGGAAATTTTGTCAAAATCTCGACGATGACACAGAAAGACTCAAGCACAGAAAAGATAGATCCAACCAAAGAGTTGGAACAAGAAATAGCAACGCTAAAAGAGCAACTGCTGGAGGCGGAACAAGGAAAGTTGCGAGCACTTGCCGATTTGGAAAATTTCAAACGAAGGGAGGTCGAAGCTCGAGCGCGATGGTCTCAAGAAGCCATCATAGAGTGGGTAAAAAAAATCCTTTCGCCGCTTCAAGAATTACTCCTTGGCGCTGAACACACCAAAGACGAAGACGTCAAAAGAGTTATTGCAAAGTTTATGGAGAAAATCCACGAACAAGGGTTGAAAAAAATAATCCCCGTCGCAGGAGAAGAAATAAATCCTGATGAACACGCTGTTCTTATGACCGCCAAAGGAAAACCGGGAACAGTCGTACACGTTCTTGAACCAGGATGGAAGCTGGGAGAAAACGTTCTCCTTCCGGCAAAAATATCAGGCGCCCCGCTCACATAATTTAGGGATTGCTCCCCAAAAAAAAGCAAAAAAGACGGAAAAAAAAACTCTTCCATAACTAAAAACTATAAACTGTTCACTATTAACTAAAGCAAATCATGGCAAAGAAAAAATCCATCGGTCTCAAAATCGTAGTGTGGATCACCGTTGTGGCAATGGTTGGTATGGCAATTCTTCCCTTTTTAATCTAAAAAAAGAATGAAAATTGCTGTTGGGTTTTCTGGAGGAGTAGACAGCTCTGTTACCGTTTCTCTGCTCAAAAAAGCAGGGCATGATGTTATCGCTGTTCAATTTGATCAACTGGGAGAAGGAGCAAATGACTCTACCGAAGCAGCAGCAAAAAAATTAGGCGTCCCCTTTGAAGTTCTAAATTTGAAAGAAGAATTTCAAGCACGAGTACAAAAACCATTTATTGAAAAATTGAAAGAAGGGAAAACGCCAAACCCTTGCATTTTGTGTAATCCGACCTTCAAATTCGGACTTTTCCTCCAGTTCGTACAAGAAAAATTTGGCGCAGAAAAGATTGCTACCGGACACTATTGTCGTTCCGTCGACGGAAAACTCATGATGCCACGAGACAAAGAACAAGACCAAACCTACTTTCTCTCTAACTTATCAACGGAACAAGTGTCAAAAATTATGTTTCCCCTGGGAGAATGGACAAAAGAAGAGGTGAGGAAATTTGCAGAGGAAATAGGATTGCCAAATGCAGCAAAAAAATCGAGTACCGATGTGTGTTTTTTGAAAGGAGGACGATTTGAAAAATTTGTCTCAGAACATGTGCCCCAAAAATCAGGAAAAATGGTGGAAAAAAACACCAACTTGGTTGTGGGAAAACATAATGGATTGGCACAATACACCGCCGGACAACGAAAAAACTTGGGAATTGGCGGAATAAAAGACCGACCAGAACTTCCTTGGTTTGTTATTGAAAAAGATTTCAAAAAAAACGAACTCATCGTCAGCCAAAATCCCGAAGATCTCAACGCCTTTTCGCTTGATTCCCACAATTTCAACTGGATTGCGGGCGAAGAACCTGCCAAAGAATTTGACTGTGAAGCCAAGATTCGCTTCCGCGGAAAAGCAATTCCTTGCCACGTAAAAGCTGAGGGAAAAAATGTTCGAGTCGAATTCAAGGAACCAGTACGATCAATCGTCGCCGGACAACAAGTAGTTTTGTATGACGGAGAAATCTGCTTGGGCGGAGGAGAAATCGCATAGGGATTCTCATTGAATCCTCCCTGTCCGCCGAAAGAGAGGAGTGTGGAGTTTGAACTACAGCCACTTTTTTCGTTTAAAGAAGAAGTAAATTGAATTGGCAATCAAAAGCATTGTCCCCAAAAGAATTGGATATGCCCATTTTTGACCAAGCTCCGGCATATACTGAAAGTTCATTCCATAAATTCCTGCCAAGAGCGTAAGTGGCAAAAAGATAATTGTTATTACCGTCAGCATTTGCATAATTTGATTTGTTTTGTCGGCCGTAATAGAGAAAAAGAACGAAGAAAGCCCCTCCAGCATTTCTCCATATGTGCGAACAAAATCCTGCATATGCAATATATGATCTCGTAGGTCCTGGAGATAAATTGTAATATTGTTTTTCCCTCCAATATAGTGAGGCGCTTTCAGCAACCGATCTGTCATTTCAACAAGTGGAAATATTGCTTTTCGAAAGGAAAGAAGCCCTGTTCTCAATAAATATAAACGATCTCTTACGTCGTTGGCGGGCACTTGTTTGTGTACCTCTACCGAAAGGACCTCTATTTTTTCTTCAAAATATTCCTGAACCAAAAAGTACTGATCAATGATGATATCAAGAATTGCATATGCCAAATAACGAGTTCCGTGTAAGGAGAGCGTTCCTACTTTTCGACGAGAAAATCGTTCTTCGAGAACAAAAAAAATGTTTTCTTGTGTGTGCTGAAAAGACACAATCACCTGTGGCATAATTATTAAACTTATTTGATCTGAATCAATCGACTCTTTGAGAGAGAAATATCTTCGCAGTGTCACAAAATCATAATCATCAAAAAACTCCACTTTCGGACGATGATATTTATTTAAAACGTCTTCCAATACCAGACTGCTAATATTAAGCACTTCGCCCAGTCGTTTCATTTTCCCCATATCTCCTACTCCACGAACCTGCACCCAGTGTACCATGTTGGATTGTAAAAGATCCGGGAGCGCTGAAACGTCTTCTATGGCTTGTTCCGTTTTTCCTTCTTTTGTATAAGAGAGAAGTCGTACTTCAGTGATTTTCTCTTCTCCTTCATAGAAAAGGGTTCCTGGTGCGAGTCCGACAGTAGATTTTTTCATCTTTCATATTGTGCCTGCCGCGGCAATCTTTCGCAACTTCACCATTTCAACAACCAATCACGATTCCTCATTTGAAGTTTGTAGTTTGAAGGTTGAAGTTTTACTATTTCTCCATGAACCAACCCACCCCATTCGACATCAAGGAAACGCTTCTTCGCT
>JAGYLK010000182.1 GCA_018401175.1 Candidatus Altimarinota bacterium | reverse complement strand
ATCTGTATTCAAAAATTCGGGCCATTCCAAGACCCGTTCACATATTTCAGTTCTGTCTTCTGCCCGCACATCCCTATATATTTGAGAAAACATTCCTTCAAATCTGGACCACGAAGAAAATTCTTCCCCTCCTGGTATCGGAGCAGCAAATGCCGACCCCAGAATGCAAATCCCGCAAACAAAAAGTATTTTTTTCATTATTCTGGCGGTATAGCGGCATTGAGAAATTTGTCGACAAATGTTCCGAGCGCCGATCGCAACGTCCCCCACTCTCGTTGAATAAAATCTAATTGTTCCGTCAACGCAACAATCCAAACGCTCTGTCGAGTAGCCGATTCTGTTTCCTCATACCATTGTAATGTATCCATAACCGCTTGTTCTGCCCGAACGCGCTCTTCCTCAAGACGATATTTTTCAGCACGAAATTGAGAACTCATTTCTTCCCGAGACAAAAAAATATTTTGTTTATAAAATGATGCTTCATCTTGCGCTTTGGCAAAAAGAAATAAGTCATATCCACACCATTCTTGCAATACTGTCTCTGCTACACGACACGAAGAATATGCTTGTTTTAATTCATCAACCTCATAGTCTTTGCAGAGAGATTCAAAGCCATTGGTTTCTTGTCCTTGTTGCGTCAAGGAAAGAAATTGTGGTTGGCAATTTCCAGTGGGAGCAAAGACTTCCACAGAAACATTTTTTCCTCCTCCCGAACCAAATGATTTTGCCGCCTGGACTTCAAATTTTGATTGCTCGGTTAATTCCTGAAGGGCGCTATCAAAAACACAACCAACCGTTTTGTGAAATTCATATGCTTTTCCTTCTTCAGACCAGACCTCTCCATCCCATGTCCCCAAGACATCTTTTATGTCATACGAAACCGTACTATGACAATATTCTTTTACAATGTCAGAAAAATTATCTCGCATTTTGGAAGGCAACTCAGCGTATGCCGGAGCAATTCCCCCAACAAACAATAATCCGAGAACGAATCCTATTTTTTTCACCTTTTTTTCAAGTTTACAGCCTCTTCTAAAATTTTCAATGTCTCTTTTGCCGCTTTGTCCCAGCTAAATTCTTTTATTCGTTCAAATCCGTTTTGTATCAGTTCATTTCTCCGCACATCATTCTCCAATACGAGAATTATTTTTTGTGCCATTTCTTCCACATTTTCTGGGTCAAAATATTCGGCCGCTTTGCCACACACCTCAGGAATCGCCGAAGCATTTGAAGCAATAACCGGAGTCCCTGCCGCCATCGCTTCCAACGGTGGAAGCCCAAATCCCTCATATAAAGAAGGAAAGACGTATTGGGTTGCGGCAGAATAGAGCTTTTGTAAATCAGAAAAATCAACCAATCCCACAAATCGTACCGCTTGATCCAACCCCAATTCATGCACCGTTCCCAAAACTTCTGGATAATGCGGATCTCGTCGTCCCGTAATCACCAGCTGCACATCAGGATGGGATTTCCGCACAATATCAAACGCTTTCAACAAACGAACCACATTCTTATGTTCACGCCATACACCGGTATAGAGCAGAAATTGCTCTGGAAGGTTGAACTTCTGGCGCACTTCTTCATGTTCTTTTGATGTACATTGATGAAAGTCTGGCGACAATCCATTCCACACAGGCGTAATTTTTTGAGAAGAAATCCCAAACAATCGCATCACGTCATCACGTGTATTGTGAGAAACGGTAATTACCTTCTTAGCAATACGAACTGCCATTGTAATGACAATCTTATACGCCAACTTTCTCCACCACTGTCCCATTTTTTTTCCGGGATAAAAGGAAAGCGTTGTATCGTGAATCGTCACCACACACGGACGGAAATACAAAATCGGACGATTGAAGTGGGTAAACCAGACGAGATCACAATGCTCTTTCTTCAAGAGAGATAAAAATTTTGTTTGTTCTGCAAAAGAATAATGTGCTGCATTTACACAGACTTTTTGTACGTTTGGAGGAAACTGAAATTTCGAAAATTCTGGTTCATTCAAAAATAAAACCCACTCAATATCTTCTCGTAGAGCGAAGAATCGTTTGGTAAGTTCAAAATTATATCGTCCTATGCCGGTAAAGGCATCTGAAAACATTCGTGCATCAATTCCAATTCGTAACTTTTTCACGAGAAAATTGTGACAGAAAATTTGATTTTTTCTAGAAAAAAAGTACTTTACTCCCGCTACGGCGAACGTAGCTCAGTGGTAGAGCAGCGGTTTGTGGTACCGCTGGCCGTGGGTTCGATCCCCATCGTTCGCCCCACGAATGATAAAAATGAAAGCGCCCCCTTGTGGGGTGTTTTTAGTTTTATATGTGCGAAGCAATATGGGATAGAACCCCGTGGGTTCGAATGCGAATGAAATGAGCATCACGAAGTATCCCCATCGTTCGCCCTTTTAAACTAACGCCCCCTAGACGTTTGAAGATATTTTTGTCCCCCTCTTATGTCCAAGAGGGGGAATAATACATGTAGTTTGTAGTTTGAATATTTATCGCCTCAACCAATTCTTCACCTTCTCGGCATATGGCTCCCCCAATGTCTTCACCTCAGGACATCCACACGCCTTCGCCATAATGAGAAAATGCAATCGTTGACCAATGGCGACCTTTGCAGAATGAAACAGCGCTATGGTCTCCTGAACCGTATCGGGAAACACAATTTTTCCTGAAAATTTCTCTGGAACCCAACGAACATCTCCCGGCTCCATCGCCAAGAAAATATCCGCCTGTGGAAATTCTCCATGAAACTTCGCCCGCGCATTTACGAGAACCGTGTCTTTTTTTGAAGATTGAAGATTAAAGTTTGAAGATTGCAATTTTCTCCCCTCGACAAAAATCTTCTTGAGAAAATTTTCAGCCGCATCTCCCACTACCTCGGCAGAAGATCCAAAAGAAAATATCACTTCTGCGCTCTCTTTGTCCCGAACAGAAATAGAAT
This sequence comes from Candidatus Altimarinota bacterium, assembly GCA_018401175.1. Taxonomy (GTDB): domain Bacteria; phylum Patescibacteriota; class Gracilibacteria; order UBA4473; family UBA4473; genus M50B91. The sequence continues at coordinate 2,386 of JAGYLK010000182.1, read as the reverse complement.
GTACCGAGTCAATAACGCGATTCAGCCAAAATTTCTGCCAATCATTTTTCGGCGTATCTATTCCCTGCGCTTCCAAGATTATTCTTGCTTCTGGAAACATTTTGCGTAACCCCACAATTGTACTTCCCCAAATCCACCACGCCTTATCTTTTATTGCCAACAATCCCCCACCCGGAAACACAATCGTATCAACCGTTCCTTTCAACTCGCGCACCGTTCCTTCTGGATGAGAGAGAAAACGCAACCAGCTTCGTAATCCTGTCGGAAACGGAAGCACTGTTTGAAATTTTTTCTCTTGAAATCGTGTACTAAACTCCGCATCCGCCGTCGCCACAATCGCATCGGGATACCGTTCTAGTGCAGAAGCGAGAATCATCTCATCTCCCACATTCCGCGCTCCGAAGTTTCCGACGAGAAGGGTTTTCATTTCTTTTTTTGACTCAGAGAGATAGCAACCGCCGCCGCAAGTCCAAAGAGAATAAGTGCTCCTATAATAATTACGCTAATAGAAATCATCTGTTGGAGAATACAAAAGTTTTTGGTTTTTACAAATTCCATCACGTAGGTCATTCCAGCTTGTCTGGAATCGAGTCAGGAAGGAGATACTCTTTTCATTAGATTCTGGACAAGCCAGAATGACTAGGGGGCGTTCACAAACCTCGCCACCGCTTCTATGTGTGCCGTGTGCGGAAACTGATCCACCAGCGCAAATCTATCAATCCGATACCCCGCCTCAGCCAAAATCTCCGTATCCCGTGCCAACGTCGCCGGATTACACGAAACATACACAATCCGACTTGGTGCTCGATCAATGATGCGCTCAAGTGATTTCTTTACAATACCAGAACGCGGTGGATCGACCACAATCACTTCCTGACTTGTTTCTTTTACCGCTGAATGAAAATGCTCTTTCAACCATTTTCGTACATCTGCACACGCAAACGTTACGTTTTTTAAACCATTTCGCTCCGCATTTTTCTTGGCATCCTCGACCGCTGATTCCACAATCTCAACTCCTATTACGCGTGAATCTGGATATTTCTTCGCCAAAATCTGTGCAATCGTTCCCGTCCCGCAAAATAAATCCAACGCCGACTCCCCTTTTTGTAAATCCACAAACTCAACTGCCTTTTCATACAACTTCTCTGCTGAATACGGATTTGGCTGAAAGAATGCATCGCGTGAAATCTCAAATTCCAAGCCACACAATTCTTCCCGTAATTTTTCTTCTCCCGTAATAAATGTTGAAACCAAACGAGTTGCCTGCCCTTCTTCTCGGATCTTCTGTGACCAAAAGGCTCCTCCAAAACGCGTTCCCAACTGTGATTGTAGTACTTCACCAAACGCTTCTGGATCAAATTTCGCGTCTGGACCTGCCACGACAATCTCTACAAGAAATTTGTCCTCAGCAACAGAACGTCGCACCACAAGTGATTCAAAATAGCCTCCGCCTTTTCCATCATGTGGCGGTAAACCTGTTTTTTCACACCATTCACGAATTACAGGAAGCAATTTCTCAAACTGCTCATCAAACAACCCACAGGGCTTCTCCAAACTCTCAACCAACCGAAATTGTCCCCTTTTTTTTGAGCCAAGTGCAAACTTCCCTTCTGTGTCCGTTCCAAACGAAAAATCCATTTTGTTGCGATACCACCACTCTCGTGGCGACGAAATCAATTCGTTAAAAACCGGTGTTAAATCTAATTTCGCGAATTTCTGAAACAATTCAAATACCTGCGCTTTTTTTATTTCTTGTTGTTTCTCCACGGGCAATGTTTCCCATGGCGCGCCCGGAACCAATTGAAATTCTGGTTCGATTTCCAATGGAGAACGTTTGATTACTTCCAAAGCAACCGCTTCTCCAAATCGACGTTTCACCCGTTTGATTTTCGCTTTTACTGTTTGCCCCGTAATACCGCCATTCACAAAGAAAACCATTCCTTCCTGACGTGCTACCCCTTCCCCACCAAACGCGAGATCCGTGATTTCCAACTCGAGAACGTCTCCTGCAGTAAAATTCATCGCCGAGAAGATAGCGAAACGCCTAAAAAAGGCAAGAATTCCTTATTGTGTTGCATTTGTGCAGCTTGTTCCGCGGGTTTTCAAAATGAGCGTAAAATCTTGCACGTAGTTTAAATTCCATTTGTCATGAGATTGCAAGATTTAGCGAATGAGAAATTTCCGCTTACAAGCGAACAACAGCAACGAGCTTTTTTGCTTCCTTTTTTCGCGGTGAAAAAAGGAAGAAGAAATCATAACCTTATTCTCGCTCGCTTTTTTATAAAATTCTGCAAAAATATTCTCGATGAAAACTGAAGCAAAAACTATTGCGGGCATCAAAACCCACATTACAAAATATGGAACCGGAAAATCATGCGGGTCGGCG
>JAGYLK010000181.1 GCA_018401175.1 Candidatus Altimarinota bacterium | reverse complement strand
AATCGCCGAGTTGAAGGAGGTATTGCCGGAGTAATTATAGGAATAATTATTGGATTTCTTATTGCATTTAAAATTTGGAGTTAATTGGTTACTTAACCCGGACACTTTGTTTATCAAACCTTGTCCCTTCCCTTACCTCAATGCCTCCAAAATCTTCTTCACCTTCTGCGCATCTACCCGTGAAAAAACATATTTTTCTCCATTTTTAAATGCCGTCACAATAGGCCCCACGCCACACTTTCCCTGACACGCAAATCCACGAATAAGTTCAAATTTTCCATCAGCAGAAATGCCACCCTTTTCCATATCAGCACCTAATTCTTTCGCAAAAAGCTCAAATATGCCAGCAACTCCATTCGCTTTACACGCACGTCCTCCACAAGTTTGAATTTGGATAATTGAATCTGTCATCAATGAGCATGACCAATACTTACCAAATATATTGTCGCTACTCCCAAAAGGATAAGGAGAAACTGTTTTAGAGAATGTTTCAATGTCGAATTTTTATGCAATTCTGGAGATAAATCTGCAAGAGCAATATAGAGAAAACTTGCCGCGGCAATCGTCATAACATACGGCAATGCCGGCTCAATCGTATCAAGAAACCAATATCCAACAATTGCTCCGAGAAAAGCAGTGAGTGCTGAAAACAAATTCGCAAAATATGCTTGTCGACGCGAAAATCCAGAATGTAATAGTATCGCAAAATCTCCCACCTCTTGCGCCACTTCATGGACGAAAATTGATGCCGTTGCAATAATTCCCACTTCTACTGAAACCATAAAACTCGCCGCGATAAGAACTCCATCCACGAAATTATGAAGCGCATCTCCCAGTAAAATCATTTTTGCGGACTCATGCGAATGACTGTCGCACTCTGTATTGTGACAATGATGCACACGAATAATTTTTTCGAGGAGAAAAAATCCCAGAAGCGCAATCAATAAAATCATGAACGGAGTTTCATGGCCAACCTGAAACTCTTCAAAATGATGAATTGCTTCCGGCAACAATCCGAGAAGTGCTCCAGCCAAAAGAGCCCCTACCGCATAGGAAACAAGTCCGGGGATGATTTTCTTTTGTCTTTCAGGGGAAAATAAAAGTAATCCTGCCGCCAAAGACAATGATCCGACACTTGAAACAAGTGTTGCGCCGAGAATCCAAAAAAATGTTGTCATCGTGGCGGATATTACTCTCATAAAATTCTAGGGCAAATTTTTCATCTCCCCTTCTTTCTCTCTTTATTGCTTCGTTATTGTAGTAATAAATTCTTTTATCTGTTCCGGAGAGAATGTTGATTTTGGACAATAATGAACGTTCTTCGCACGGACTCCCTCCCTTCCCGAACTAGAAAACACAATCACTTGGGGACGTGGCGAACGAGTTTGGAGAAAGGACAACACTTCTCGCCCGTCTACCTTGGGCAATACCATGTCCAATATCACAATATCTGGCTGAAATTTCTCTATCATATCTCTCCCCTGCTCTCCATCAAAACACTGCCGTACTTGATACCCATCTGCTGCAATAAGCAAAAACAGTAAGTTATTCAAATCTTTATTATCTTCTACGATCAATACTTTGGACTTCATTGTTCTTTATTTGGAAGAAAAAAAGTAAAACAAGCGCCTTTGTCTTTTTCGCTAACAACCGAAATCGTTCCTCCTAGTTTTTGTAGCAATAAGTGAACAATATTCAATCCTAATCCCGTCCCCAAACATGTTGTTTGAGCGGAATGTTTTGTTCGATAAAATTTATCAAAAATGCGTGCTTGTTCGTGCTTCGGAATTCCAATTCCTGTATCAATCACAGAAATAGCAACTGATTTCCCCTTCATTGTTCCAGAATTCAAACGAACGGTTACGCTTCCTCCCTCTGGAGTAAATTTCAAAGCATTTCCCAACAAATTTCCCATAATTTGTTTGAGTTTAAAAGAATCCGTGCGAAGCAATATTGTTATGTCTTCTGGATTTTCAAATACAACACGAATATTTTTTTCCTCACACATAACCCGAAATTCGTTCACGATATTTCGCAGAATATCTGGAAATGCAACATTTTCCCATGTAAATTCCATTTTATCCGCCTCAAGAGAACTAATATCGAGCATTTTATTGACGAGCATGGTTAAGTCATCGATATTTTGAGAGATTGTAGAAAGAAAAAACTTTTGTTGTTCTAAAAGATTTTTTTCACCATCAGACAACAGCAAGTCTATAAACCCTTTTATAACCGTCATCGGCGTTCTCAGTTCATGAGATGCAATAGATAAAAAAGTATCTTTTGCTTCATCCAATGACTGTAACTGGGAGTATGATTTTTGTATTTCTTTATTTTGCATCATCAATATCTCTGTTTTTTTCGCAATTTCACGATGCAAATAGTCTCGATACAAAATACCGGTAAGGCGTAATTCTATAAAAACTTTCAATCTCTCGAGAGCCTCTATTTCTTCTTTTGTATAGCAATCTTCAAAAACTTTTTTCCCGAGAATCAAAAACCCCAATAATACA
>JAGYLK010000180.1 GCA_018401175.1 Candidatus Altimarinota bacterium | reverse complement strand
ACGAGATTCCGATCACTCATTTTGTCAAAAAATTCAGGACGGTTTTGCATTAATTTTTCCGTAAAAATCGGAAATGTATTTTCGAGAAATGCTGCTTGAAGGTTCGCTTTTCCTTCTCGCTTTATACTCGATCCATTTTTTTGCGACTGAGCATTTCTGAAAATATCAATCATTTTTACATATTGAGCGATGGAATCGTTGGACTCGTTTATTCGTTGTAAATATGATTTGTAATGTTTGAGGTATTGCCGAGCTTCTGTATCGGGAAGAAGATGTTTCTCGTGAGGGGCATATCGTTCAGCTGGTTTGGTGAGGATGATAACGCGATAAAAAATTCGTCTCTGTGCTCCAGCAGGAATTTGTAATACGGGATCTTTCAAAATTTTCCAGAGAATCTCGGAGGCGGTTTTTCCATATTCAGGATGGGGGATATCAAATTCTCCATCAAAAATATCTTCTACGAAGTCGTGCAAAAGAGAAGTTATCCCAACCTCATAGGGATTCGCACGGACTTCATTTATTTTTTTTGCTTCTTCTGTCGGCAAAAGAGATGAAACATTTTCTTCGGGAAGGAGTTCAAAACAAAGGGTAGCAACTTTTATTGGATGAGAGAGAAAAAAAGCCCGTTCTCCATTTTCATCACGTTCTTTTTTGCGCATCCAGGGGATACGTTTTTCTTCATGAGTTTTATCACTCATAAACAGGTTCAGCACTTTAAAGATATTTGTAGCAATGCGTACGGTTTGTTCTCCCGATGGGATTTGATCTTCAGGAATAGGGTTTTCTTTTTTGCTGACAGCAGAGGATTTCGCTTTATTTTCTATTTGCACAATTTTGCGAAACAGCTGGAAATCCTTCGGATCTGAGTATTTTGTGAGTACGGCAAATAAGTATTGCAGGCGCTCATGTTCGCGTCTGAGAAATCCAAGAGAGAGCGGCGGAAGATGATCCAAATCCATCTCATTGTATATAAAATAAATATTAATTTATGTCAAATTCCGTGGTATGCCAAAAAATTCGTTTTTCATTATTCCGTAGGGACAGGACATGTCCTGTCCC
>JAGYLK010000179.1 GCA_018401175.1 Candidatus Altimarinota bacterium | reverse complement strand
ATTATATTAAAAAATAAATGAAACAAACAGACTCTTCTGTCGCCTCTCCTCTCACACAACCCTACTACAGTAGCGATTTGCTCGTCCGTTCCTTGGTGCGAGTGGGAATACCCCGATACAAAGCCTACCAGATTACCCATAATATCTGGGAAGAAATTGGGCAAGGAAAAAAAGATGAAAAAACACTGACACGAAAAGTGCTTCTCGTTTTGAAAAAAAAGTATCCCGAACTCATTCCCCACTACAAAAAATGGAAAAGTATTATACAGCGCAAAAAACCGTTTATTATTCTCTTGGGAGGCGGAACCGGAATTGGAACTTCAACCCTCGCAATACGACTCGCCTGGTTATTGGAAATAAATCAAATATTGGGAACTGATTCTATTCGGGAAGTAGTACGACAATTTCTCCCCAAACAAATTGAGCCTCTTCTCAATGTTTCCACCTATGAAACCGGGGAACATGTACAACTCGTAAAATCACAGAAAGACGCTCTCATTTACGGATTTCTCTCTCAATCCAAAAAAGTTCTCTATGGAACAGAGGCCGTTATCAAACGAGCAATAAAGGAATCTTCGAGTGTCCTTATTGAGGGAGTGCATCTCATTCCTGGAGAAATGGATTTTTTGAAACAATATAAATCCAAAGCAACAATTGTGGAGATTTTACTCGACGTAGAAAATCCAGAAATGCATCGACAACATTTTTTTAAACGTCATCTGCAAAATGCAAATAGGGCAAAAACGAAATACCTAGAACACTTTTCTGAAATCCGATCTATTCGAGATTTCCTCGTGAATCAAGCTCAAAAAAAAGATATTCCTATTATTGAAAATACGAGTCTCAATCGAGCAGAAAAAGAAATCGTAGAACAAATTTACGCTGCCGCCCAAAATTAAAAAAATAATGTAATGAAACCCATTTCCCACGTATTTTTGCCCAAAACAGCCTGTCTCGTCGATGGAGAACATTATTTGCCAAATCTCAAATCGTCACTGACTCACATTGGAAAAAAATATCGTATTGAATATCTTATTTTTATTGGCGGGACGGAAAAAATTGGAACACCAAAAGACGTAGAAAAAGCACTTCCCTATCCAGTGTTTTTTGCCAATAACAAAAATAAACCGGACATAAAAGCCCTCGACGATATTTTGAAAACTCATCCCGTAAAAATAGTACTTGATTTGTCAGATGAACCGATTTTGGATTACATGACGAGATTTCAAATGGCGAGTCATATTCTCTATCATGGAGCAATTTACAAGGGTTCTGATTTTCAATTTGATCCATTGAAATTTAAGAAAATCCTCACCAAAAAATCACTCGCGATCTGGGGAACGGGGAAACGTATCGGAAAAACGGCGATCGGTGGATTTATCGGACGCACACTCAAAAATGCAGGAAAAAATCCCGCAATTATTACCCTCAGTCGCGGAGGACCACAGAAACCGCTCGTGGTACATGGAGAAAAAATACAAATCGATGTACAGTATCTCCTCAACATTGATAAACAAGGAATGCATGCGTCATCAGATTGTTTTGAAGATGCTCTCACTGCTGGTGTGCAAACATATGGTTGTCGCCGTTGTGGTGGCGGAATGAGCGGAAAGGCTATGGTTACGGTTCTGGACACCGGTGTCCGAATGGCAGAAGCCGCCAAAGAGATTGAAACGGTTATTATCGAAGGAAGTGGGGCAACGGTTCCGGAAATCAAGACTGACAAAGTGATTCTTGTAATGGATGCGACACAACCATTAGAAATTTTGCAAGGATACCTCACGCCACTCCGAATTCTCTACGCAGACTTGATTATTGTGAATATGTGTGAGGAGTTTCTTGTGAATGATAAAAAATTAAAAAGCATTCTGGACTCAATCCGAGCGATTAAGCCAAATGTACGAATTGCCACCACGGTATTACGACCAAAACCACTTTCTCCAGTGAAAGGAAAAAATATTTTCCTCACGACAACTGCTCCCACAAAAGCAGTTCCGTTTTTGAAATTGTATCTGGAGAAAAAATATCAATGTACGATCAAAGGGATGAGCAATAATCTTTCAGTTCGACCAAAGCTTATTGAAGAATTGAAAAAAATAAAAAATGTGGATCTCGTCGCGACAGAGTTAAAAGCGGCAGCAATTGCTGTGGTAGCAAAGGAAAGTGAGAAACTCGGACTCAAAACAGTACTTATGGATAATGACGTGGTAATCGTGAACAGAGGGGGAAATGTGAAGAATTTGAAACAAGAGATTCTCCATTTGATATAAGAAAAATATTGACGAATATAATTTTTATTTCATAGAATTAATATTCGCTTTTACGGAGAACAAAAGCTACCCTGGCGCCAGTTAGAAAAACAACACTATGAAATTCGAAGATTTAAAACTTCTCCCCATTATCCTCAAAGCGGTCATAGAAAAAGGATATATCACCCCAACGCCTATTCAAGCACAGGCAATTCCTGCTGTTTTGCAAGGACGCGATCTCTTGGGATGTGCCCAAACGGGAACAGGGAAAACCGCAGCGTTTGCAATTCCGACCATTCAAAATTTAATGAAAGAACAGCAATCCGGTCGATGGAACAAAGGAATAAAAGCGCTCATTATCACTCCCACACGAGAACTTGCAATTCAGATTGATGAAAGTTTCAAGAACTACAGCCATGGAACTCATCTACGACACACGGTTATTTTTGGCGGAGTCAACCAACACGCACAGGTAAAACGCCTCCAATCAGGCGTTGATATTCTCATTGCCACTCCTGGACGACTTCTCGACCTCATGAATCAGGGATATGTAAAATTGAATGATTTGAAAATTTTTACCCTCGATGAAGCTGACCGCATGCTCGATATGGGGTTTATTCATGATGTAAAAAAAGTGATTGCGAAACTCCCCGAAAAAAGACAATCACTCTTCTTTTCAGCAACGATGCCACCGGCTATTACGACATTAGCAAATACGCTGTTGCGCAATCCCGTACGCGTCGAAGTGACACCCGTTTCCTCAACAGCAGAAACGGTAGATCAAAAGATGTATATGGTAGAAAAGGGGGATAAAAAAAATCTTCTCACCCATTTATTAAAGGGAAATGAAATTGCGTCTGCACTTGTATTTACACGAACAAAACACGGCGCCAACAAAATTGCTGAATTTATTACTAAATCGGGAGTCACTGCCGCTGCTATTCATGGAAATAAGTCCCAAGCCGCACGACAGAAAGCATTAAAGAGTTTCAAAGCAAAAGAAATTCGAGTTCTCGTCGCAACAGATATTGCTGCTCGTGGAATAGACATTGATGAGTTATCACACGTGATTAACTTTGAAATTCCAAATGAAGCAGAAACCTACGTTCACCGTATTGGACGAACGGGGCGAGCTGAAAAAAGTGGAATTGCGCTGTCCTTTTGTGACAAAGAAGAATGTGCGTACGTGCAAGACATTCACAAGTTGATTAATAAAGAAATCCCGATTGATGAAGCACATCCGTTTCATGCAGAGCATTTTGGTTCTTTTGCGGAGACGAAGCCAAAGGGGAAGCCGAGGAATCAGAGACCCCGGCAGTGGACGGTCAGGAGACGAAGGTAGGTTTATGCTTTCATATTCTCTCAAAACCTGATTCCCCAATTGGGCATCCTCTTTGAAGAACAAAACTTCAACTGATTTTATCTTCTTACATCTCCCCACAAGCAAACAGTCGTACACATTCATCAACTATAACATCTGATGGTTTTAATCTTTTTTTGAGAACCAATCCCTCCAAACTCGTACATCGACTCAACGCCACATATGTTTGACCATGTGCAAAACTTCCCCATCCCAAATCAATCACTACTTTATCAAACGATTTCCCCTGACTTTTATGAATCGTGATTGCCCACGCAAGTTTCAAGGGCATCTGTGTAAATGAACCAATCTGCTCGCGTACAAAGGCGCCTCCTTCGAATTTATATTTGGAAATTTCCCATGTATGAGGCGTCACTTCAACTAATTTTTCATCATTTGTCTTCACCATCAATACGGTCTCCATTTCATCAGTTTCCTCATTATACCGATCTACACAGCTACGAACCACTCCCAACGTTCCATTGACCCAACGTCGCTCGGAATCATTATTAATAAACAT
>JAGYLK010000178.1 GCA_018401175.1 Candidatus Altimarinota bacterium | reverse complement strand
GTTTCAAATTCTCCTTTCCAACTCGTTGTCACCGCTTCAGAAGTAGGATTCTTCACTCCGCGAGAATGCATGCAGAGATGTTTTCCCGTGAGCATGACCGCGACTCCGCGAGGTTTTAATCCTTTCATCAACGTTTCTGCGACCTGAAGAGTGATGCGTTCTTGATTTTGCAATCTCTTTGCAAAAACTTCCACAAGGCGCGGGAGCTTTGATAATCCGGTTATTTTTCCATCAGGAAGATAGGCGATGTGCGCCTTTCCCATGAAGGGAACCATGTGGTGTTCGCAGGTTGAGTAGTATTCAATATCTCGAACAATGACCATGTCAGTTGTGCCTTCGGCATCAAATGTTTTGATGATTTTTTCCGGATCTTCATTGTATCCAGAAAAAATTTCTTTGTGCATTTCGGCTATTCGCCTTGGTGTTTCAAGCAATCCTTCACGCGTAGGATCTTCCCCAATATTTTTCAACATCTCGACAACTGCGGCTTCTGTTTTCATTTTTTGAGCAATGATTTGAGTGTCCCGAGAGTAGGGATTTTGAAATTTTCGTCAACGAGTTCCGCCAATGGCTTTAATACGAAGTCACGTTTTGGCATTCCGGGATGGGGGATGGTAAGTTCTGGGGTGTCGACAATTTCTTCATTCCAGATCAAAATATCAATGTCCAACGGGCGATCGCTCCATCGTGGATCTGAAAAGTCACGACCAGCGAGTTGTTCTGCTTTTTTAAGTAGAGTTAGTAAAGTGTGTGGAGTCATGTCGTTTGGCACGGAAATTTCCCAGACGGCATTGCTAAATTCGTTTTGTGCGATTCCGCCGAAAGGGGGATTTTTGAGAATATTTGATTTTTTGAGGACGGATATTCCATTTTTTCCCAAAAATTGTTCTGCGTCACGAAAAATTTGTTTAGCATTTCCAATTGAAGAGCCAATGCCCAGGAAAATCATTTGGTAGCGAGACGAGCGATTTCTTCCAAAATCTTTGTTCGATTCCGTTCATCTCGTTTTCTCATTGTTCCATAGACCTTGAATTCTGTTACTGTTATTCCACAAAATGCCAGTCTCATTTTTGTCCAACTCAGCCTCATTGGTGCGAGGAAAAAAGAGTAGGCAATTCCTGGTGCATCAGCAGTAGCGAGTATTTTTGCTGTTTTTCCTGTGAGTAATTTGGTAACTCCTTTTGCGGTATATTTGTACGCAAATCCAGCAGTGAAGTTACAGTCGATCCAGTTTTTCAAAATTGCTGGTGCATCTCCCCACCACACAGGAAAGCACAATACGAGTTCATCAGCACTTGAAATTTTTTGATGCATTTCTTTTAGTTTTTCCTGTGGCCATTCCTTTTCTGTTTCAAATTTCAAAAAGGGCTGTGCATTTTGTGCATCATACAAATTGAGTAATTCCACAGGATTTCCTTTTGCTTTGGCAGCATTAGAATAGGTTTCTGCCATTTTATGTACAAATCCTTGAGAACTGGGGTGCGCGGTGACAATGAGAATTTTTTTCATGAAGAGAAACTAAATTGAGTGTGCGAAATTATATATTT
>JAGYLK010000177.1 GCA_018401175.1 Candidatus Altimarinota bacterium | reverse complement strand
GATATGTTTTGTAATTCCTTTTCGTTTCGGATTATACGATCATGGAAAGATCTTTTCCAGCGAAAATCAGGGATTTGTTTTGATTGGTTTATATTTCGAGAAGAAAAGGTTTTGAATCCTCGAATTATTTCAGAAAGAGAATGTGTTTTTATTGTGTTATTTGTAGGGACAGGTTTTAAACCTGTCCGTACGGAATTATTAATAAACACAATTCCATGGAAATGATTGGGCATCACGATAAAATTTCCGAGAGAACAATTTTGATAATGATTTGGGAGATTTATCCATGTGTTGTGGACAATTTCCCCATATGTATTTCGTATCATTATTCCATCTTTTATTGTTCCGAAATACGGAATTCGATTCTTGACACAAATTGTCACAAAATATGCTCCGTTAGAAGAATAATTAAATCCTTGGAGTCGATTTCTTTTTCGTCCTTTCTTGTTGTGATACATTGCCCAAATATTCTTGAACTTGGAAACTAATTCAAATTATTTCCTCAAAAATATTCATTAAAAATTCAGAAATATTATTTAAAACCTCTCACAAAATGCAGAATTTGCACTCACACATTCCTGAAAATGCTCACGAGAATAATGCTCTGATTTTTTCCCAATGTTGAAGTGAGAAACTGGACGATGATATCCCATCACGCGCGTCCATATTTCGCAACGTGTGCGATTATTATTGTGATCTGAAGCCGGGGTGCAAACACTCATGATGGTGAAATAGGTTAGGGAATGAAGTATAAAACTTTTTATAGGAAGGTTGCAAACATTTTTTGTTCTACGAAACGTGAGAACAATTATTTGCACATTTTTCAGAAGATTTTTGTACGACTTCTTGACGACGCGAATCATGTTTTTTTCTTATTTCGTGATCCGTTTTTCCTCCTTTCTCGGAAATGCCAAGTTCGGCATCACATTTAGGGCAAAAATCGTGTTCTCCGGCAAGATATCCGTGTTTTGGACAAATGGAGAAGGTCGGTGTAATTGTGATGTAGGGAAGTCGAAATTGCGTCAGTACTTTTTTGACGAGTTGTTTACAGGCTTCGGCATTTGAAATTCGCTCTCCCATATACAGGTGGAGAACGGTTCCTCCGGTGTATTTCTTTTGTAAGTTATCTTGCAATTTTAACGCTTCGAAGGCATCGGCTGTGTACTCGACGGGAAGTTGTGAAGAGTTGGAATAATAGGGTGCTTCGGGCGTTCCTGCTTGAATAATGTCAGGAAATCGTTTTTGGTCTTCTCGAGCAAATCGATAGGTTGTTCCTTCCGCAGGAGTTGCCTCGAGGTTGTAGAGATTTCCTGTTTCTTCTTGGAATTCAACCAGTTTTGCGCGCATAAAATCAAGTACTTCTTCGGCAAAGGCTTGTCCCCATTTATCGGCGATGTTGTGTTTGTCTTCTGTGAAATTTCGAATAGCTTCGTTCATTCCATTTAATCCAATAGTGGAGAAGTGGCTATTGAGTTTTCCGAGGTATCGTTTTGTATACGGGAAAAGTCCGCGATCAATCCATTTTTGAACCTCGACTCGTTTCAACTCGAGGGAGGTTCGTGCCAAGAACATCAGGTGTTCGATTCGTTTCAAAAAGGCTTCTTTGTCGCCTTTGTGCTCGTATCCGATTCGTGGAAGAGAAATTGTTACTACTCCGATAGATCCCGTCATTTCTCCTGATCCAAAAAGTCCTCCTCCACGAGCGAGCAATTCTTTCAAATCGAGTTGCAATCGACAACACATGGATCGTACATCTCCAGGATTTAAATCGGAATTAATAAAGTTTTGGAAATACGGCATTCCATATTTCGCTGTCATTTCAAACAAGGATTCTGTTTTTGGATTCTTCCATTCGAAATCTTTGGTAATATTGTATGTCGGAATAGGGAAGGTGAAAACCCTTCCTTTTGCATCACCAGCGGTCATCACTTCAATAAAGGCCTTGTTTACAATGTCCATTTCTGGCTGACATTCTTCAAATGTATATTCGTACGGTTTTCCGCCGAGCTTCAGTCGTTTCTTTTTCAAATCTTCAGGACATTCCCAATCGAGTGTTACGTTCGTAAAAGGAGTTTGTGTGCCCCAGCGAGAGGGGACATTTAGGTTAAACACAAATGACTGCATATTTTGCAATACGTGTTTGTATGTTTTGTCATAGAGATATTTCTCTTTCTCTTCGTCATTTTTGAATGAAAAATATCCAGATTCGTCAATTTCTTTTTCTAATGCCACCCGAAATTTCTTCACAAATGGTGCCATGTAGGTGTCAAAACTAGAGAATGCCTGCGCTCCAGCCCATTCGTTTTGTAATGTTCCAAGGAAATTCACCATCTGGCTCACGGCGGTTGTCAGGTGCTTTGGTGGATTTGATTCAGTTTTATCTGGTACTCCATTGAATCCCTCTTCTAATAACACACGAAGCGACCATCCTGCGCAATATCCAGAAAACATGTCCAAATCGTGGATATGAAAGTCTCCGTTTCGGTGAGCATCGCCAACTTCTCGAGGATAAATATGGCTGAGCCAGTAGTTGGCGGTTACTTTGCCTGAGGTGTTCAAAATCATTCCTCCGAGAGAGTATCCTTGGTTTGAATTCGCATTTACTCGCCAGTCGAGTTTGTTCAAATATTCTCCAATTGTGTTCTGTACATTTACGACAACACTTTTGTCTTCACGAACCTGACTTCGACGTTCTCGGTAGAGGATATAGGATTTTGCTGTTTGGGCGTGTCCTTCTTCGATCAATACTTTTTCCACCGCGTCTTGAACCTGTTCGACACTAGGAACACTGTCTTTATATTTTTCGTCAATAAATTTCAAAATCCGTTCAGTGATTTCTTCCGACATTTTTTCATTTGTACCGCCGATCGCTTGCGCTGCTTTCCACAGAGCCTGTTGAATTTTTTTAGGATTGAAATCTACTATTTCACCGGTACGTTTCTGAACTTTGAAAATCATCTGAAAAGGGGATGGAGAAAGTATTTGAGAGTGTTTTTTGTTCCTTTTGTCAAAAAACCCTTATACACAATATATTGTGTTGGATTTGAATTCTGCCCCCAACATTTGGTGGGGTCAAGGGAAAAGCGGTTGATTTTTTGCGGGAATGTTGCGAGCAATTTTTTATGAAAAGTCAATGAATTTTTAGCTATTTTCTTGTTGACTTTCGCTTCAATTTTTACTCTACCAGTTGGCGTAAGTTTTCAAGCGTTGTGGTGGCGATTTGAAATCGATTTGCAAGATCCAAAAGTTCCTCTTTGGATGCTTTTGCCCCTTCTTCATTCAAAATTTCACAAATAACAACGGCGGGAAACTTTCCTATAGTTTTTGCCAATTCCACAGAAGCTTCGGTGTGTCCCCATCGTTCATTCGGATTTTTTGCGCGCAAAGGAAATGTATGCCCAGGGCGGAGCAAATCATTTGGATTTGAGTTTGGATTTCCCAAAATTCGCATTGTTTGAACACGATCACTTGCAGAGACACCAGTGGTAATTCCTTCTGCCGCATCTACACTGATAGTAAAATTCGTTCCAAATTCATCAGAGGGATTTTCTACCATTGGAGGAAGTTGCAATCGGTCGAGAATTTCTGGATCGCAGGCAACACAAATTTGCCCATGTCCATGTTGAAACAAGAAGTTTACTTGTTCCTTGGTTACGGTTTCGGCTAAACAAAAAAAATCACCTTCTTTTTCTCGATGTTCATCAAGTACAAGGATGAATTTTCCCTCAGAGAAATCGTTTTGTACTTGAGAAAGCGGTGTATTCATGATTGTAGGAGTTTCATCATTTCGATAGCGGTAATAGCATATTCTTTTCCATTTTTAGTTCGCTCCTCAGCGAGCTTTCTGTTTGGGCAGGCAAGTATCCCGTGGATAACAGGAATTTTTTCGTCAAGTGCTACGCGAGTGAGTCCACGTTCACAACTTTCACAGACCCATTTATAGTGATCAGTTTCTCCTTGAATAATCACTCCGAGTGCAATAACGGCATCTACTTTTTTGGTTCGTATGAAATGTTGGGCAATCAAGGGAAGTTCTACGCATCCGCGAACTTCTATTTTTTCAAATGTAACTTCGGATTTTACCAGTTCTTGTTCGACAGAAGTTTCGAGTTTATCCGATATTTCTGGATAGAAGCGAGAGGTGAGAATGAGGATCATTTTATGCAATAAATCGGTGGCATTATGGTTATGTATGAGGATTTTGCAAGAGGAAGTAAGGATCTTGATATATTTATTTTTATATGTTACAATATCAAGATTTTTGGTGTTTTATTTTTTCATGAAATCATTATCAACGTTTTCGAATTTCACAGGAAATACTTCATTCGTTTGGAAAGAAGTTCAATTGAATAAGGATTTACTCGGAGGCAAGGCTGAATGGGCAAAAGATCAGTTGAAAAATGAGACAACTGATGTTTTAGGAAATCTCTTAGAGAAAGATCTTTTGACAAAGGAAATGGTAGTTACTCTTCTCAATACAGAGGAAGCAAAGTCTAATTGGAATAAAAATGTAGGACGACCCCAGAATTCAGCTCGTTATACACTTGCATTGCAAGCTGGTTTGAAAATATTGGGACATGATGTAGGAAGCATTGATGCACTTTTTGGGTCTCAGACAAAGGCTGCAGTTATAGCTTTTCAGAAAGCAGAAGGATTACAGGTAGATGGAGCGCCAGGACCGCAAACGATTGGGAAGATGTTGGAAAGATTGGGGAGAGTATCAACACAAGGAGGAAGTGAAAAGGGTACAGAGAGCAAAATTATAGTAGACAAAGAAGAACAGAAAATAGATAAACAGACTCAAGTAAAAAGGGAAAATTCAAAATCAAATATGAATGCCCCGCTTAATGAGGTATCTTTTTTAGATTCAGAAGAGGCTCTATCCGATTCGAATATTTCCGAACAAGAAAACACCGAAAAAAAAGCGAAAAAAACAGACTATCTTATTGATGTATCAAATGTAATT
>JAGYLK010000176.1 GCA_018401175.1 Candidatus Altimarinota bacterium | reverse complement strand
CCTCCCCCGGGGGATTTTTTATTATGCAACATTTTTATGAAACGAGTTGTGGTTTTTGTAGATGGCTTCAACCTGTATCACAGCTTGCGACAGCTTTCGAACTGGAAACATGATGAACATTTAAAATGGGTGAATTTATCTCAGCTTTGTGAGTTATTTATCGCTCACAAGACAGAAAAAATGAGTGATATTTTATATTTCACAGCTTTGTGTACGTGGGATAAGAAAAAGAAAGAGCGTCATCTTTTGTATACACATTTGTTGGAACAGGAGGGAGTCCGTACGATATGGGGAAAATATAGTCGAGTAACACGGAAATTTACGACAGCGAATATTGTGAAAGAAGTTATCCCGCCAGGCTGTCATCCACCAGAAAAATTGGTATACGAAACATTTGAGGAAAAAAAGACGGATGTAAATATTGCCTTAAAAATATTTGAAATAGCAATGCAAGATGGTTTTGATCGGGCTATTATTGTGTCTGGTGATGCGGATATAATTCCGGCGATTGAAATGGTGCAAAAACATTATCCAACGAAAAAATGTACCATTTTGTTGCCATGGAAATCAAAGGGGGAAGAAATTTGTGCCGTTGCGGGGAGCTCTCAGAAAATGAGAATTGCAAATATTGAAGCATCTTTGTTTCCGAATGAGGTACAAGATTTGGATGGGAAAAATGTTAAAATCGTGGATTTATATAAAAACGATGAGGAAAAAGAAATTTAATCAAAACAACCTCCCCTGCCTCAACACCGTTATAACTTATCTCTTTGTATTAATTGCACGTTGAATCATGAAATTTACAGTTTCGTTTGCATTAACCGGGATTATTTTTATATGAGGATGTTTTTCTAAGAAAATTCGAAAAATTTCATCAGCAAAGGCTTGTCCAATATTTGGAACTTTATCAAAATCCAAAGTAATTACCTTGAATTTATCGAGATTATTCAAAATTCTTCGTGCCTGAGAACGAGAAACATGAACGCTTCCCATGGTGTATAAGCGAACGTGAATATCAGTCGTATCAAAAGCAAGTTCGTCAGGATCAGATTGATATTTTAAAAATACATCACTTATATGTTTTTTAGATTGTAAATCAATTTCAAAATGAACGTGTGTTCCTTTTACAAAACGATTCAGTGGAATGACCGTAATATCATCGTTTCTATTATCAATCACTAGTTTCAGTTTGTGACTTTCGAGAATGAATAAATCGGAAATTTTTGACGTAAAAAATATACCTTCTCCAGAATGAGCCTGGGGCATTGTTGTTGTCTTTCCTTTTAGTAATTCAGGAATAGCTTCTAGCTCATTAGGGAGATCTTTATTTTTTTGAATACTATGAAATACTCCAATACCACTATCTTTTACATCAAAAATAAGGTTTTTATTTTTTCCAACTGTAACGGTAAAAGTTTTTGAAAAAGAGTGATCAATCGCATTATTGGTCATTTCAGAAAAAGAATAATCAAAAATACTTCTGATATTGTCTGAAAGAAGAGACAGCAGTGGACTCTTTCTTTCTAATATCTTGAGAACTTCATGTTCTTGAGTATCACCATTTTGAATTCTTTGAGTGATTTTATCAGTGATGATATTTGCTTTCTCGGGAGTGGTATAAAAAGAATTCAGGGTCGTTCCAAATTTTATTAATTGTCCCTTTTCTACGAGTTGTTTTATGAACCGATGTGCGAGTTGTCTTGAAACGCCAAGCGATTTCACCACTTCAGAGGAAGTGATCCGGTCTCCTTTTTTTGCTAACTTGAGAATGGTTTCTTGTGTGTTCATTGTCAACGCTATTGTAAACAATATTTTTTCTATTGTAAACTTTATTGTAAACGAAAGCTAAAACAACCTCCCTTGCGTCAACACCGTCCTCAATGGATCATAACTTTTCCGATGCTCCGGACAGTATATTTCCCGATCCAATACCCGAATGTGCTCCTCCGTTCCATATCCCATATTTTTTTCAAACCCGAACTGCGGATATTTTTTCCCCAAGAGAACCATGTAATCATCTCGTGTCACCTTTGCCACAATCGATGCCGCGGAAATGGACGGGATTGTCTCGTCTCCACGAATGTATTCTTCACATGGAATGTGAAATCGAAAATGGTCATTGCCATCAATCAGGAGTTTCTGAGGTGATGTCTTGAGCTTTTGAACTGCGCGCCACATCGCTTCGCGCGTTGCTTTTTTGACTCCCAGTTGATCGACTTCTTCTGCAGAACTAAATCCAACTGCCCAGTCGCATTTCTCTTTTATTATTTCAAATACT
>JAGYLK010000175.1 GCA_018401175.1 Candidatus Altimarinota bacterium | reverse complement strand
TCTTCAAATCAATATCCGTACAAAGCTCAAAATAATTCATCATCACTGCATCCGGAATCGACATTGTTTTTCCAAACATCTCCGTCGCAGAATCATTTAACGCAATATAATTTCCTAAGCTCTTCGACATTTTTTCAACTCCATCTGTCCCAACCAAAATAGGAACCGTAAGGACATTCTGTGACGCCTGTCCAAATCTCTCTTGAATCTTTCGTCCAGCAAGATTGTTAAACAGTTGATCCGTTCCTCCCAACTCTAAATCTGAATGCACTTCTACTGAATCATATCCCTGCATGAGCGGATAAAAGAACTCCACCAAATTAATTTCTTTTCCTGCTTTAATGCGCTCCTGATACATCTCTCTCTCCAACATCTGAGACACGGTAAATGTTCCGGCTAATTCTAAAATATTTTCAAAATTCATCGGCGAAAGCCATGTTCCATTTTCGTGAATTTCACACTGAGAAATATCTAAAATCTTTCCTGCTTGTTCTTTATAGGTTTTCATATTTTCTCGAATCTCCGTTTCGGTCAAAGCCGTCCGCACCTGAGATTTCCCCGTTGGATCTCCTATTCGTCCCGTAAAAGTTCCAAATATCAAAACTACTTGATGTCCTGCGTCTTGGAACTGTTTTAATTTTCTCAAAACAACTGCATGACCCAGTGTTAAATCAAATCCTGTCGGATCAATTCCCAACTTCACGCGCAATTTTTTCCCAGAACGAAGTTTCTTCTCCAAATCCTCTCGAACTATCACATCTGCTGTTCCTCGATCGAGAAGCACTGAAATTAGTTGGTGGTCATTCATGTATATTGTACAATTTCTGTGTGAAAATTGTGCCAAATAACTTCCGAGAAATCAACTTTCGAGCGCTCAAACTTGAAATTTGGATATGGATTCTTGTGGGAATTGTTCTCTTTTTTATTGCAAAACATTGGGACACGCATGCTTTTTCCTGGATTGACAGCCACTTCCGTTGTTCCTCGCTTGACACATGGATTGTGTTTCTCACAGAAAAGGCTATCTGGTGGATTTTGGGAATATTTGGAATAATCACCCTCTGGCGCACTTGGAACAGCGAAGATAACGAATCTCGACTCCTTCCTGCTTTTTTTTCAATTCTTATAGCCGCAATTACTGCCGCCATTTTGAAAAGTTGGTTTGATGTCCCGCGTCCTTTTCTTGAACTCGGACTCACTCCGCTTGTACAACAAAGAATATTTAACTCTTCTGGCCTTCCCTCTCTTCATACGGCAGTTACTTTTGCGGCGCTCGTCCCTCTCTGGAGAATTCACAAAGCAATCGGTATTGGCTGGGCACTATTTGCACTTCTTATTGGAATAAGTCGTGTGTATGAAAACGTCCATTGGCCGTCAGATATTGTTGGCGGGCTCTTCCTTGGGGGAACTATCGGGGCAGTTATTAGCAAAAAGGAAACCGTTCTCGCGCTCAAACTCGCGTGGCAACAGTTAGAATTTCGACGTCAATCCCTCCATTTTTTTGCAGGATTTCTTATTGTTTTCTCTCACTGGATTGGAGTGTTGCGATTACGAGAAATCGCGGTATTACTCCTTATTGGGCTTATAACCTGTTGGCTCACAGCACGCGGAAATCTTCCCTGGTTGGCCAATTTTCTGCGCCAATTTGACCGTCCTCGCGCCTATGATTTCCCGGGCAGTGGAGCATTTTACTTTCTCTTGGGAACGGGACTGGTAATTCTCTTTTTCCCCGTAAAAATCGCCTACGCCGCTATTTTAATTCTTGCTGTGGGAGATTCGTTTAATAATCTATTTGCCGAACGACTTCCGAAATCGGTGAACCTTCCCTGGAATCGACGAAAAAGTATCACGGGCGTTGCCTTGGGAATACTAGCGGGAACATTTGCGGCACAATTTTTTGTGCCTCTTTACGCTGCATTTCTGGCCTCCTGTGTGGCAATTGGAGTAGAAAGTTATCCCTGGCGCCTCGGAAAGTTTTTTGTAGATGATAATATTATTGTGCCATTGGCAGCAGGAGCGGTGTTATTTTTGTTGGTATAAGAATCCAACTCAACCCGTTCCGCAAAGCGAAACTTCCCCCCTCTCTTCCACAAAGAGAGGACTCTAAAGATGTTATTTCATACTCCCTTCCTTTGATGCAAGAGAAGGGCTGGGGATGAGTTGGCAACAAAAAAACCCGCCGAAGCGAGCTCCTAATGTACTAATTTTCTTGTCCTCCGAAGCTTTAGCGAAGGAGGAAAATTTGACCTATGCAATCTCACACAACACTTCCCCACCAATCTTCTTTGCATGAGCTTCATATCCCGTCATAACTCCTTGAGAAGTAGAAATGATTGAAATACCAAACCCATTTTTTACTTTTCGAATCGCATCAGCGTTTGTATAAATACGCTGTCCACATTTTGAAACACGCTTAAATTCCAGTTTCTTCTCTGGCAATGTCACTATCAACGTAGGAAATTTCCCACTCTCCTCTTTTTTGACCTCTGTGAGAAACTTGTTTTTGAGCATTACATTTGCAATCTCGTGTTTTAGTCGAGAGTAAGGAAGCTCTACTGTTGTAAGACGCGCCATCTGGGCGTTACGCATTCGAGTCAAGAAATCGGCGATTGGATCAGTTACCATATGTTTTCAAATTTTACCAAGAAGATTTACGAACCCCAGGAATCTGGGCTTTTTCTGCCAACTCACGGAAACAACATCGGCAAATCCCGAAATCACGCATATATCCATGAGGACGACCGCATTTTTCACAACGATTATACGCACGAGTTGCTTTTTCAATTGTACGACCTTCCTTTTTTGCAAGGAGGTATCGCTCCATGAATTTTCGTGATTTGTGAACGATTGCTTTACGTGCCATTAGCTAGTTTTTTTAACAGATTTTTTGAAGGGAAAACCAAATTCTTCCAAAAGACGTTTGTTTTGTGCTTTCTCTGATGTGTTGAATACTACTGTAACCTGAAGTCCAAAAATTTTTCGCGCATCATCTGTACGAAGTGTCTCTGGAAAAACAGTATGATCTTTGAGTCCAAATGAACAATTCCCATCTTTATCAAACGTATCCCCTTCTGTTCCACGAAAGTCTCGAACACGTGGATAAACCACATGAATGAGCTTATATAAAAAGTTATATGCTGCCTCGTTTCGAAGTGTCACTGACATTCCAACCGGCATTCCTTCTCTCAATTTGAAATTTGAAACTGAATGTTTTGAATTCCGAACAACGGGTGCTTGTCCCGCCAAGAGAGTCAGATTTTCTGTTACAAAAGAATAATCTTTTGAGCCAAGTTTCTGAAGATATGATCCCATACCTACATTGATACAAATTTTTTCAATAGAAGGTACTTGCATTGGGTTTTTGATCCCAAACTCCTTTTGGAGTTTTGCTCGCACTTCATTCTGATACTGTTCTAAGAGAATTGATTTCATTTCGCAGATTTTTCAGAAGCGGCCTTTTTCTTGTCCGCTGTAGCCTTAGCGGAAGAGGATGCCGTTGGTTTTTTTGCTTTCGCTGTTTTCAAAATCACTTCACCTGATTTTTTGGCAATACGCGTTTTTGTCTTTCCTTCCATTTTATATCCAATACGAGTTGCTTTTCCTGATTTGGGATCAGCAATCGCTACATTTGAAACATGAATTGGCGCAAAAAACTCAACGCGCTCTCCCCCCTGTCCATCACGTCCTTTGACATGTTTGATGTGCTTATTTATTCCCTCTACAACCACACGGTTATCAGAGGCAATGATTTTTGTAACTGTCCCAATTTTTCCTCGGTCAGCACCTGCAATCACAATCACGGAATCATTTATTCGAAACTTCATTTTATAATACTTCAGGAGCAAGAGAGATAATTTTTTGATATCCAGCCGCACGCAATTCACGAGCAATCGGACCAAATACACGGGTGCCTTTTGGCTGCCCTTCTGGATTAACCAGAACAACTGCGTTCTCATCAAATCGAAGCACAGAACCATCCGGTCGTCGGATAGGCGAATTCTGGCGAACTACTACCGCACGCTGAATTGATTTTTTCTTTACTACACCACGAGGCGCAGCATCTTTGACCGAAACAATAATAATATCTCCCACTTGTGCATAACGACGTTTTGATCCGCCAAGCACTTTTATACAGCACACCTGTTTTGCACCAGTGTTATCTGCAACACGAAGCCAACTCATATGCTGAATCATTTCACAATTGATTGAAGTTCCCAGTGTTTTCGTTTTGAAACAGGACGACACTGCTGAATAAATACTAAGTCTCCAACTTTTGCTTGTCCTTTTTCATCATGAGCCAGGAAGCTTTTATTTACTCGGTACATCTTTTTATATTTTGGATGCGGACGGCTCTCTACTACTTCTACACGAATAGTTTGAGTGCCGGACATTTTTGTAACCGTGCCTTTTTTGGTAATCATTTTTTGAGAGTGTCAGCTAATTTTTGCTCGTGAAGCAATGTCTTAATCTGTGCAATCAATGTACGCATTTGTTTGAGCGCTGCTGAATTTTGATTTTGTCCTGTAGCAAGACGAAATCGTGCAGCTGCAGCTTCTCGTCGTGTTTTTTTCAACAACTCAACAAGTTTCGCTACTGTCATCTGACGCAATTCCTGGATTTTCATTAGATTTCAGGGGTAACAATTTTGCACTTCACTGGCAATTTATGAGTTGCCAATTTGAGGGCTTTTCGCATCAAGTCTTCATCCGCTCCTGCCATTTCAAATAAAACTCGTCCTGGCTTCACTTGGCTCACCCATTTATCCGGTGATCCTTTTCCTGATCCCATTGGAACCTCTGCTCCTTTGGCGGTTAATACCTTATCAGGGAAGATGCGAATCCATACTTTTCCTCCACGTTTTACAGCACGTGTAATTGTTCGACGTGCGGCCTCAATCTGTCGCGCAGAAACTTCTCCTGCCTCAACGGTCTTGATTCCCATTTCTCCGAACGAAACGGCTGCTCCTCGTGTAGCAATACCCTTGCTCTGGGAGCGAAGGCGATGCTGTTTTCGATGTTTTACTCGTTTAGGCTGTAACATTTTTCTAGTGCGCAAAAAGCTGTCGGATTCTAGGTATTGGAAACCTAATGTCAAGTTTTTTCAACGCACTTTTGGGAATATCAAAATCCATGTTTTTTCCCTTTCTATTAAATGAGCACGTCATCTTCAATTTTTCACAATATCAATGATAAGCACCTGGAATTATTATATGTGAAAATATTGGAGAAATTCATTATAATATTCCAAAAAAAATATCACTTAATTGAGAAAATAATGGTTTTTATTTAATCGGAAGATTCCTAACTTTTTTCATATATTTGTAATTCTCTATGAAGCATGTGCCTGAAAAAACTAAAGAATGACACTCTATACAAAAAAAACCTGCAGAAGCAGGTCTTTTATTTCTTATTGAAAAAACTAGTTCAACTCCTGATTTTTGAAAACCAATCCATGATATACCCATACTTTTATACCAATTGCTCCATACATTGTCTCAGCTGTTGCTGTTGCGTAATCAATATTCGCACGGAGAGTGTGAAGCGGAACTGTTCCAAATGTGTACATTTCGCTACGCGCAATATCTACACCATTCAAACGTCCTCCTACTTTAATTTTAATTCCTTTTACTCCGGCTTCCTGAGCGCGCTCAAGCGCCATCTTACACACTCGTCGATAGGGAAATCGTCGTGAAACCTGCTCTGCAATATTGTCCGCAATAAGCTGCGCATTTGCATCTGGTTTTCGTACTTCCTGAACACTTACATCTATCGTATTGTCGTTGAATTGAGTACGTAAATCTTTTGAAAGATTTTCAATATTTTCTCCACTTCGTCCGATAATAACTCCTGGTTTCCCTGAATGAAGAACCACAGATGTTTTTCCTCCTCCACGCTTGATTTCTACTTTTGCAAGAGAAGCGGTCGCAAGTTTTTTGGTAAGATATTTTCTAATATTTACATCCTGAATGAGCTTGTTTTTGAAGTCCATTCCGGTTGCGAACCAACTAGAATCCCATTTTCGTGTGATCCCTATACGTATTGAATGCGGTGAAACTTTTTTTCCCATTGAGAATTATTTATCAGAAAGTTCAACGGTAATATGCGCCGTTGGTTTATGAATACGAAGCGCTCGTCCTCGTGTTGAAGCAAGAAAACGTTTATTGAATGACCCTGCATTTACAATAACCTGTCCAATGCGAAGTGATTCTTGTTTTTTTCCATCGTTATGAACTGCGTTTGCTGCCGCAGATGTAACCACTTTGAGAATTATTTTTGCCGCTTTCTTCGGTGTAAATTTCAAAATATCGAGTGCTTCATCGACAGATTTCCCACGAATAAGTCCCGCGACAATGTTCGCTTTTTTTGGTGAAATACTGATGCCGTTCAAATGTGCTTTCATTATGAATCAATTTTTATCGATCTTTTCCTCCGTGTGCACGGAATTTACGAGTAGGAGAGAATTCTCCGAGTCGATGTCCTACCATCGCTTCCGTACAGAATACAGAAATAAATTCTTTTCCGTTGTGAACACCAAAGGTGTGTCCAACAAATTCTGGCGAAATCACGCATGCGCGCGACCAAGTCTTTATTACAGACTTTTTCCCAGATCCTTCCATTACTTGTACTTTTGTTACAAGACGTGGATCAACATACGGTCCCTTTTTCGCTGAGCGAGTCATGGTAAATTAAATTATTTCTTTTTCGCACGGTGGCGAGATTTGAGAATATATTTCTCAGTGTCTTTATTTGTCCGGGTTTTTACACCGAGCGCGTGTGCTCCCCATGGCGTTTTTGGATAGGCCATTCCAATTGGAGAAGCCGCTTCACCTCCACCGTGTGGATGGTCGCATGGGTTCATCACTTTTCCACGAACTTGTGGTCGGCGTCCGCTGTGTCGCACACGACCAGCTTTTCCGATTTTCATCAAACTGCGTTCTTCGTTTCCGAGAACACCGATTGTTGCAAAACATGTTTTTCGCACTAAACGAACTTCTCCTGATGGAAGCTCGATTTGTGCCATATCTCCTTCAAGAGAAATTAACTTAGCGCTCTGCCCTGCAGAACGAACAAATTTTCCTCCTCCATTTTCTTGTACTTCTAAATTGTAAATTTGAAATCCAACAGGAACGTTCTGGAGTTGAATGCGATTTCCATCTTTGATTTTTGATTTCAAATCACACACAATTTCATCTCCCACCGAACATCCCTTCCACATCAATACATATCGTTTTTCTCCATCAACATAATTAATCAAAGCGACATACACATTTCGATTTGGATCGTATTCAATAGCGGCTACCGTGGCAGGAATACCTAGTTTATCAGTACGCTTAAAGTCTACTGGTCGATATTTTGAGCGAGTTCCTCCGCCTCGATGACGGATAGAGATTGTTCCATTATTTCGTCCCGTAACTTTTCGTCCTGGTTGTAATAATGATTTTACGCTTGGTTTTTTGGCGGTAAGCTCAACTCCGTCCAACACACTCATGTTGCGTTGTCCGTTTGTCATCGGTTTCAATTGTCGGAGTCCCATTATTTGATGGCGTTAAAATCCAATGTTTTTCCTGCTGGCAAAGTTACAATCGCTTTTTTAGTTGGACGACGTTTTGTCATCTCCTTTCCTCGCCCAATGATGCGTATTTTTTTTGGCAATTTGATGATATTTACAGAGTCAACATCTGCTCCATAAAACTCTTTTACCGCTTTTACCACATCTGTTTTAGACGCATTAGCATGAATCACAAAAGTATATTTACTTCCAGTTTCCATTCCTACTGATTTCTCAGTTTGTACTGGTTTTACGAGAACGTCCTCAATGCGAATCATTTTTGCTCAGACAAGAAAGTTTCTTCTAATTTTTGTATACCATCTGCGACAAAGCAGACTTTGTGGGCATGAAGTACATCATATGGATTGAGATATGATGCGAAAATCACTTTCACATTTGGCATATTAGCAGCTGATTTTTCAAATACTTCATTTCGTCCAGCTAATACGAAAAGGTAATTCTTTGACTCTGGAAGTTTGGAAAGCAACTCGGCAAATTTCTTTGTTTTGGGTGCTTTTTCTGCAAATCCTTCAAGAGCAAATACATTTTTATCTTTGACTTGTGCCGACAGAGAAGAGAATAACGCTGCACGTCGCTCTTTCTTGGGCATCATCTTTGTAAAATTTCGGTTGTTTCGTGGACCATGTGCCACTCCTCCTCCTCGAAGAAGACTTGTTGTAAGTGCTCCACGACGAGCATTTCCCGTTCCCTTCTGGCGGAATGCTTTTTTTGTTGTCGCAGCAACTTCTCCTCGCGTAAGGGTGTGAGCAATATTCAATCGGCGGTTTGCCAATCGCATAACTACTGCACGATGCATTAAATCGGGATTAATTTTTGCTTCAAATATATCTTTATTCAAAGAGATATCTCCTTTTTTTGCGCCGGTTGCGTCATATAAATCGATTTTCATGAATTAGCGCGAATAAAAATATACGAATTTTTTGCGCCAGGAACGCCTCCGCGTACCGCGACTAAACTATTTTCTTTATCAATCTCGACAATTTGTGATCGGAACGTAACTTGCGTATTTCCGTGCTGTCCTGGAAATTTCTTTCCTTTCATAATGCGACCAGGTTTTGCACACATTCCTGAAGAACCCGGCTCTCGATGATGATGAGAACCGTGTGTTTCACGACCACGCTGAAAATTCCAACGCTTAATAACTCCAGTAAATCCTCGTCCTTTTGAGGTTCCGGTAAGTTTTATATCTATTACTCCATCAAGAAAGTCGATGGATAATGTTTCTCCTTTTTTTACTTCTTCTCCATCAAGCGACAACTCTTGGATGCACTTGAACTGCTTGTTCTCATTCTTTCCGAAATTCTTTCGCTCAAAGGCACCAAGAACGGCGGCGGAATATCCGTCAACCTCAGAAGTCTTGACTTGCAACACCGAGCACTCGGGAACCAAGAGCAATGTTACGGGAGTAACTTTCCCAGTCTCCTGGTCAATTACGCGCGTCATACCGATTTTTTGGGCGAGAACACCTTTCATTTTCAGAGCATTTTAATTTCAACATCTACACCACTTGGGAGAGACAGGTTTTGCAAAGACTCAATTGTCTTGGCTGTTGGCTCCTTAATGTCAATCAACCGCTTGTGTGTTCGCATTTCGAACTGGTCTCGGGCATCCTTATTAACGAAGAATGAGCGATTAACCGTGTACTTTTTAATTTTGGTTGGAAGTGGTACTGGTCCTGCGACGAGTGATCCTCCTCTTTCCGCGGTTTCGTAGATTGACCGAGCAGCTTCGTCGATCACAGTGTAGTCAAATGATTTCACGATGATTCGTACCAGCTGTGGAGCAGCAACTTGTGATTTTTTAGCAGCGGTTTTTGGAGCCTTAGGAGCTGTTTTTTTCGCTGTGGCTGAAGTCGTTTTCTTTTCAGTTGCCATTCGCTTTTGTGTCAAAAGAGCTCGCGGAGTTTAGAAAATTCCGTATATATGTCAAATGTTTTTTGAGAAAAAGGAATTTCTCGTTTCTTCGTCTATAAAAAGAACCGAAACTTTTTTCTGTTTCGGCTCTTCACTTATTTTTATCGTACATACTTCTAATCAAAATAATGCCTTCTCACCGACTCCGCATTCGCAAACGGCTGACATGCATCAATCTCCTCTAGCAAAATGGCTCCAAATGACGCATGCATACTTGCTCCCAGATATTCCCGCAAGATTTCATTTTCTTCAAACTCAGAAAATGACTCCCATAGAGTACGAGGCAAAAGATCAAAATTACGCGCACGCAAATCCTGTAATTCGAGTGAATACAGGTTCTCTTCACAAAATCCACAAAACGCGATTTTCTTTTGTAATCCATCTAATCCAGCGGCAATAAAACCCGCCGCCAAGAGATATGGATTCGTCATTGGATCGGGGAAACGAAATTCTGCGCGAATCCCTTTTGCCCATAATTTTGGATTTGCAACCGCGGGAATACGACAGAGCGCCGAACGATTACACGATCCCATTGCGATCACGCAGGGCGCTTCAAATCCAGGAACTAAACGAGAATACGAAACTTCTGTTGGATTTGCGATAGCGGATAATGAACGCGCGTGCGATAAAATTCCCGTAAGGAATTGAAGTGACTTTTCAGAAAAATTTTTAAACTCTGTGCGACTGTCATCATAAAAGAGATTCCCCTTTTCATTCGCAACAGAAAGGTGACAGTGCATCCCCGAACCATTTCGCGTTGGATATGGTTTTGGGAGAAATGTAATGTCAAATCCGTAATTTCGCGCTACTTTATGCGCAATTAATTTATAGTATTGAATCCTATCAGCCGTTCGCTCAGCAGTATCAAATCGCCAATTTATTTCGAACTGTTCATCCCCGACTTCTGCATGCGCTCGCTCAATTTCAAATCCCATTGTCGAAAGAACATTTGCAATCTCCGCAATAAGAAAACTCTTCGGATCACGTGGGTTGAAGTAATTTGAATTTCCGCCGTTTACTGTTCCCAAGAATTCTTTCTTTTCAACGAAAAAAGCCTCTGGTTCTGCTCCAATCATCAATTGTCCTCCCTCCCATGTTTTTGCTAATTCTGATTGTAGCCGTTGTAATTGACTTCGCGCACAATTTGGATGAGGATTTCCCTCTGTGTCAACGATATCACAAATAATCCAATATTCTATTTTTTCAATATCAGCAATAGAATCATTCACCCTCACAAGCGTCCGCGGATCCCCACAGAGAATCGAATCGCTTGAATTAATATCATTAATTCCCACAAAACTTGAACCGTCATAAGCAACACCTATAGAACACAGCTCTGGAAGAATAGAAATTGGAAAAATTATTTCTCGCAATCCTCCAGAAAGATCTGTGACCAATGCTTTTAGAATGGCATCCTGTTTTGCCGCGTCCTCGATAGAAAATTCACCCATAAATGAAAGAAAAGTTAAAAAATACGAGTGAATTTTGGGGGGATTTTTTTTGTTCGTCGAACGATTTTTTTGCGGAAACGGTATGTGTTGAAAAAAATTTCACACTTGCTTTTTGCGCAGAAAGAAATACTTTTTGATTGCTGTTGAAAAAAATTACAACTTGCACAATGGATGAAAAAATTGTGAAACAACTTACTGATGTGGGGCTCTCGACAAAGGAGGCGCTTGTATACATAGCAACTCTCGAAAAGGGAACGAGTGTTGTTTCGACAATATCCAATAGCGCTAAATTTAATCGAATCACCACCTACACTATTTTGGAAAAACTTCTTACCCGCGGACTCGTTACGATTTCTGTACGAGATGGAGTGAAACATTTCACCGCAGTGTCTCCAGAAATTTTTTCTGAAAGTATTAAACAACGAGCCAAACGACTCGAAAAATCTGTCCCTCATTTATTAGCCCTTGCAGGAAATAATACTTCGCGCCCAATTGTACAAATGTTCGAAGGACTAACTGGCGTAAAACGCGCGTATAAAGAAACACTCGCTGCTTCGGGAGAAATTTTAAACTGCGCCAACTCCAAAGGACTCCGAGAAAACTGGCCCGAATATGATATTGAATATGTAGCAGAACGCGCGAGGCGAAAAATATTTCTCCGTGGACTTGCACCTGATGATGAATCCGGCGAGAGCGTGAAATCTGGCGACAAAAAATTTCATCGAGAAACGAGGCTTCTGCCGCAAGAAAATTTTTGGGTGGAGAATGAGATCAATATTTTCGATGACAAACTCCTTATCACCTCGTTTGAACCAAAAGTATTTGCTATTTTGATACAATCTCAAGCCGTCGCAGATACACAACGACAGATTTTTGAAATGCTCTGGAAATTTTGTGAGAAATAATATTGCTCCATTCTTGACGGAAATCAAGAACGAAATACCATTAAAAAGAATGAGTCAATCTCCTTTTTACATAATACACGAGTCTCCTATTGTGTTTTTGATCAAAGTCATGACACTCATGATTTTGTCAGATATCGCATTTTTTGTGCTCGATATACTTTTTGATCTTACTTCTCTCCAAGGAAACATAGCACCTCTTCTCACTGTAACAGAAGAACTCTTCTTTTTTATTATGCTTTTTCAATTTCTTATTTTGATGTATCTCTTCCTTGAATGGATGTTTCATTACTACTGGTTTGATGAAGGAATCCTTCATAGAAAAAAGGGGATTCTCTGGGTGCATCATGATGAATTTATTTTAAAGGAAATTGAAGCAACAAATGTCTCAAAAACATTATTGGGGCGAATCTTTGACTATGGTTCCGTATCAATTATTTCGCCAAATCAAAAGATTTTCCTTCGACGAATTCCCCGTCCTGAAAATTTTGCAAAAATAATTACGTTTGAAAAAAGAAAAGCAGAGCAATCCTCTACGATAAGATAAAGACCGAAAAGAGAAAATTTAGTACGAGTCTCTTGTTTTTTCTGTCTTAAAATATAGTTGACAAATACCCCCAGTGGGTATATAAGAATGGCATGAAAGACATTCAAAATCGGCTTAAACGCATAGAGGGACAAGTTCGAGGACTTCAAACACTCCTTGAATCATCTGATGATTGTGAAAAAATCATCACGCAATTCCAAGCAGCACAAGGAGCTCTTGAAATCTGTTTCTCAAAGCTATTACAGGATAATCTCCAAAAATGCCTCCTCTCCCAAGACTCAGCACAATTGGAAAAGGTCTTGAAACTTTTAGTAAAAAAACAATGAAATATCTCTTTTCTCTTCTCTCGGTAGTAATTCTTTCTTTTGCTATTTCTGGATGTGCGGAGGATCAAATCTCCTCTGTTCCCATTCCGACGACGGAACGTTTTGTACTCGAATCGGAAGAGTTTACTCCTCTTCTGACACTTACGGGAACGGTTGAAGCGCAAAAATCAATTTCTCTCGCGAGTAAAATATCTGGTCGTATTGATACTCTTTTTGTTGATGTCGGAGATCAAGTAAAAAAAGATCACATTGTCGCTCAGTTTTCAATACTCGATGATCAGGCTCAAATTGCTTATTTAAACTCACTGAATCA
Organism: Candidatus Altimarinota bacterium; assembly: GCA_018401175.1. Classification (GTDB taxonomy): domain Bacteria; phylum Patescibacteriota; class Gracilibacteria; order UBA4473; family UBA4473; genus M50B91. The sequence goes on along the minus strand of JAGYLK010000175.1, from coordinate 8,145 downwards.
ATTGGAGACGACCAAAGTTTCAAGCCACAGCGTCGTTCAATCTGCCGAAATTTCTCTCTTGAATTCTCAACAACAACACGAACAAGCACAACGACAAGAAAAGGCAAATATGCAGCAACTCCTTGATACGCTAAGTGCAAGAACCAATAGTTCACATACAGTTCTTGAACGAATTCTGAGTTTTTTGGATATGACGATGGGGGTTTCTCCTCGATATCAATATGGAGGAAATTCAAGTCTCGTTGTTTCAATTGGAAATAATGACACTCTTGGGAAACAAAAGAGTAAAAATGATATTTCAGTGTTTCTTCAATCAATGGAAAATCAACCCTTTCCTTTTTTTCAAGATCCACTCAAAAACGCTCAACAGGAAATTAATGTCTTGCGAAAGCTCCAGACAATAACTCAAAATTTTTATACACTTGTACGAAATACTCCTGTAACGGGAAGTTTTTCTGAATCCCAAAGAGAAGGATTACAGCAAATAATCGAACAATCTCTCAGTGAGTTAAATGGTGAAATTTTGGCACTTGAGACACAGCTCCGTGGAACGCAAACGGCGCAAGAACAACTAGGACTCAATCTTTTGCAAACACAAAATGCTATCAAAAATGCTGAATCGCAGCTCAAAATGGCACAAGCAAGTTCCGAACAACAACTACAAATTGCCCGCAATCAAATTGTTTCGACAAAGAATCTGCAGAGCGAACTCAAGCTCAAAGCTCCATTTGATGGAATTATTACACAACGATTTTTTGAAGAAGGGGCGCTCATCGCTCCGGGGAATCCTCTTTTTGAACTTGCCGATAGAGAAAAATTGAAAATCTATACTGATATTCCGGACATACACAGTGGTTCTCTTACGGAAGGAATGCCCGTAGACATAGAAATTGATGGATTATCTGAACACTTTGAAGGAAATATTACGCGCGTTAATCCTGCCATAGATCCTCTTACTCGAACCCTTGGGATTGAAGTCACAATACATGGATCTCCGGAACAAATACGACTCGGAATGTTTGCCCGTATTACCGTTCCCTTGTCGAAACGAAAAGCGTTCTTTGTCCCCAATCGATATATTCAGAGAGAATTTTCGGGAATATTTGTAAAAACAGAAGATACAACGCGTCTCCTTGTCCAGCTGGGAGAAGAAAAAAACGGAATGACTGAAATTATCGCGCCAGAATTACGCAGCAACCTTCAAATCCTTTCTCCATAAACCATGAAAAGAAATATTGCTGGTCGCATTACACAATTCTTTTTATACAACCGTCCACTTACAATTCTTGTTTTGGTGGCAACAATTGCCGGAGGAATTTTTGCCTATAGATCAACCCCAAAACAATATAATCCTACGATTATTCTGCCGGCATTTCAGGTGGAAGTTTCTTATCCTGGAGCAACCGCCGAGGAAGTGGAAACTTTTATAACTAAAGAATTAGAAGAAAAAATAGCGGATATCGAGGGCGTAGATGAAATTTATTCTCAATCCATACACGGAGGAAAATCCATCGTCACGGTGATGTTTCATGTGGGAGAAGATTTGGAGGCGTCAAAAATAAAACTCTCTCAAAAAATTCAGGAAAATATCGATCAAAAAATATTTTCCATGAAAACACCGATTATAAAGAGTATCGATCCTGAAAGTGTTCCAATTCTTACGTTTGGATTTTTTTCATCACAATATCCACAAAACGAACTGCGAGGACTCGTTTTTGAAATAATGGATCAACTCCGCCGTGTCCCGAACGTGGCGAATCTGGAGGTTCATGGAGGAGAAGGAAAATCGTTGCAAATTGTACTCGATCCGGCAAAGATGAAGCTTCACAAAGTGTCCGTGACGCAAGTAAAAAATGCTATTCTCTCCTCCAATATCACACAATCTGTTGGGAATATTCGGAATGGAATATATCGAAATCTCATCGAAGTTTCCGGAACATTTCAATCTCCATTAGAAGTATCAAAAATAATTATTGCCCCGGGGATACAATTGCAAGATGTGGCTTCCTTGGAAAATGGGAATCAAGAAAAAACATCATTTGTGAGCGTTTCCTCACGGGGAAGTGACAATGAAGTTGTCCAACAAGACGCAGTATTTCTTTCGCTTGCCAAACGAAAAGGATCAAATGCGATTGATGTAAGTAATGCTGTACGGAGTGAGTTACAAAAAATTCTGCAACAATCGTCATTTTCTCGCATCACAATGCATGTATTCCGTGACGACGGACTCGTGGCACAAAAAGCAATCGGTGGGCTCTCAAAAAATCTCTTCGTCAGTGTCCTCATTGTTTCAATCGTGTTACTTCTTTTTCTTGGCTGGAGATCTGCGACGGTTGTCGCTATTGCCATTCCGTTAACCATTGCCCTCGTTTTCGTAGTAGGAAAACTCTTTGGGGGGACGATTAATCGAATTACACTGTTTGCCCTCATTCTTTCTCTGGGACTTTTGGTCGATAACGCAACGGTAATTATTGAAAATATTCATCGACATTGTTCTCTCGGAAAAGAAAAAAAAGAAGCCATTGTCGAGGCGGTGAACGAAGTGGGAATGGGATTATTTGTCTCAACGCTCACGTCTGTAATCGTTTTTTTGCCAACCTCTCAAATAACGGGAATGATGGGCGAATACATGGGCCCACTCTCCTTTTTTGTCCCCATGGCATTACTTATGTCATTGTTCGTTGCCTATGTTTTGACGCCTTTTTTGGCAGATTTGTTTCTGAAAACGCCGAAATTATGTGAGTTGGAATTGCATGAGGAAGCAATCATGACTGTAGCAAAAAAGAAAACTTCCTTTTCTCTCTTTGACCGTCTCTCTATTGGTTATGGAACGTGGTTGGAGAAACATCTCGGACCGGAAAATAAAACGCGAAAAAAATGGTTTTTGCGCACGGTATTTCTCTTATTCTTTGTGGTACTTCTCTTTCCCGTGGTGAAACTCGTACATTTCAAAATGCTTCCCTCGGCGGACAAAGAACAATTCTTTGTGTCGATTGATTTTCCTGAAGGAACCGATACGCCACAAACAGAAAAGGGAACACAGTTCATATCACAGCAACTTCTGACACACGATGAAGTGCTTTCTCTTCAGTCTTTTGTCGGAACTCCTTCCGTAACGGATTTCAACGGATTGCTCAAAAGTTCTAATCTTCGTCGAGCTCCACATATGGCGAATATTCGTGTCAATCTCACAGAACCGAGTCAACGGAGTGAAACTTCTTCTGAAATTGTAAATGTCCTTCGTGCGACTCTTCAGAAAAATATTGAAGAATCTCCACAATCAATACGATCATGGCTCACACAAGCAAATATTAAATTTGTCGAAGATCCTCCTGGTCCTCCTGTTCGATCTACATTGGAGATAAAAATAAAAGGTCCAGACCGCGTGATTCTGCAAGAGATTGCTGAGCAAGTACAAACTCTATTGCCAACGGTGAAAGGAGTCGTAGATACGGACACGAGCATCGAATATCCTGCACAAAAGACCGTTCTGCGTATCAACCATGAAAAAGCACTTCTCTCCGGAATTAGTACGGCTCAAATAAGTGAAACATTAAGTGCAATGCTTGATCCTCTCGTCATCGGACAATATCATATTCCAAATCAAAAAGAAGGCGCAACCATTGAATTACTCGTAAAAAAATCACAAAAAGATCAAACACAAGATCTCGCGAATATCTTCATTCAAAATCAGAATCAAGAAATGGTTCCCTTGCTTTCAATTGTGACACTGGAACCGCAACGAACGGTGCCAGTGCTCTATAATGACGAACGAGAAGCTACCATATACGTTACGGGCGAAACGGAAAACCGCAGCATTGTGTATGTCATTCTCGATCTCTTTGGTCCTGTGCGAAAATTGAACTTTTCAAATGAAGCAACTCTCACTTCCTGGGATCTTTTTGGTACAACGTTCACCACTCCTGATGCGCAAGAATATAGCATTGAATGGGGAGGAGAATGGCAAATGACCGTAGAAAATTTCCGAGATCTGGGAAAAGCAATGCTCATTGCCTTTTTCTTAATTTATATTGTCCTTGTGGCGCAATTTAGTTCATTCAAAAAACCTCTTTTGATCATGACAACCATGCCATTAGGATTTATTGGAATTCTTCCGGGATTTGCAATATTGGATGCTGGATGGGGAGTTTTTCTCACCGCAACGTCTCTTATTGGATTTATTGCTTTAATGGGAATTGTGGTCAATAACGCCATCATGTATCTCGAATATTTAGAAATCTTGAGAGACAAAGGAATAGCCCTTCACGAAGCACTTGTACAGGCAGGGAAAACCCGGCTTCGACCAATATTACTTACCTCTGCGACAACCATTCTGGGAAATCTCACGATTGTTTCTGATCCGGTTTGGTCAGGGCTTGCGTGGTCGATTGTTTTTGGCCTTTCGCTCTCTGCTGTTTTAACGCTTGGGGTATTCCCGCTCTTATACGAGAGTAATGAATCCTCTTTTGCGGGCAATGCCTCGTAAATATCATATTTTTAATTTTTCTTTCTCATGAAAAAATACATTTCACAACTTATGCTTGGCAATATTGTCAACAAAACGATCGTCGACAGACCCTTTTCTGAAGTTTTGGAAGCGGTTAAAAAATCCATCGAATTACATGATTTCAAAATATCAGTTGTACATGATATAAAAGATACCTTTCAAAAAAATAATCTCCCCATCGGAGAAGATTTTGAGTACACGATTATACAATTTTGCAATGCGCCGAAAGCACATATGGCTGTCATGAAACTGAGTCATGACGTAGGAATCATGATGCCAAAGAGCATTGTTATTTCTCGAGAAAACGGAAAAACCGCACTTCGTTTTATGCAGATGAAACCATGGATGGTAGGAATGATGTTTCCCGATATTGATTTGAAACCCCTTTCCAAAAAAGTAATGAAAGCGTTGCAGAGTATTGTGAATGATGCGATAAAAATGCTGTAAAAAAAAATTATTGCTGTATGCTGAATTCGTGATAATACTATGACAATGAAACAATTCCTCTTTTCTCTTGGTATCGCAACAGTACTCCTGGGATGTAGCGTCTCCCCAGATACGCCGCCTGCTGTCCCCATTGAAGACGAAAAAACATTTATTCAAGTCCTTATCCCTGCCCCAAATCAAAAAATTACAAGTCCATTACAAGTCTCAGGACAAGCTCGTGGGAATTGGTTTTTTGAAGCCACAGCACCGCTGATTTTGGTTGATTGGGATGGGAGGATTATTGCCCAAAGTTACATTCAAGCAACTGATGATTGGATGACGGAGGATTTTGTTCCGTTCGAGGGAACGTTGAATTTTGAACTTCCAGAAACAACTCCCTATAAACGAGGAGCCATCATATTTCAAAAAAGCAATCCTTCTGACCTTCCTGAGAATGATGACGCAATAGAAATACCAATAGAATTTGAATAATTTTCTGGAAAATATTGTTCCGTTTCTCGTCGTTTTCCGATTACGAATTTATCGGTATTGAAGACTCTTTTGGGGGAAAATAAATCGAACCTGAAAATTTTTCCTTTTTCCTTTGAAATGAATTTTTTTCTACTCTTTCTCTTCCTCAATAATTATAAATGAGCCATCACTCTTATCTAATACTTCTCCTGTTTGAAAATCGCTCAAAACCACTTGTAAACTCATAATATGATCATCTGCTCTCCCTTGTGACAAGGTGGGGGTCCAGGCGAATTTTTTTTCTGCAACCAAAATTCCCTGAGCCAACTCTCCCCGAAAATATCCTTCTTCTTCCAGTCCAATATTTATTTTATTAAACCCTTGAGCCTCCCATGCGATTTCATAGGAATTTCCAGCTACAAGTGATTCGTTTCCATTTGGAAAAATTACTACTGCGCTCGAAGGTCCAACTGTGCCCTCTGGATTTAATACCGGACGACCATCTAATCCTTGTGCCGGAGAAGAATCTTCAACCAGATTTGTCTCTGAAGTATTTTTTTCTTCATTCGTCTGAGCGTAATCGCATCCTGCAAGAGACAGGAATAATAATGGCAGGCAAAAAAGAGAAAATGTGTGCAAAATTTGGGAAGGTCTCATGGTAAAGAGGTTATAAAAAAAGTTATTATACAGTTATTTATCGCATTATCCGTTGACGATCAGTTGTCCGAAGAGGATACAATCGTATCGAAGAAGAATCGAAACGAATAGATTGAATAAGACGTTTTGTTGAACGGAGTCTTCCCTGAAACTCTTCCCTTTGGATATGAGGAGTTTTTGTTTTTGGGAATAGAGATAAAGAATTCGCATTATTCATTCCATATTCCGGGTTAAAGGTACTGTGTTCTAATCTATAGGCATCTGATGCCTCAAAGTCCCAGCGCTCAGAATCCTCTTCTCGAAGTTCAGGATCAAAGGTACTATGTTCTAATTTATAGGCATTTGATTTTTCAACGTCATCAAAGTCCCAGCGCTCTGAACCTTCTCCTCGAAGTCCCGGATCAAAGGTACTATGTTCTAATTTATAGGCATCTGATTTCTCAACGTCATCAAAGTCCCAGCGTTCTGAATCCTCTCCTCGAAGTCCCGGATCAAAGGTACTTTCTTCTAATTTCGTCGCATTTGATTTCTCAAAGTCCCAGCGCTCTGAATCCTCTTCTCGAAGTTCGGGATCGAACGTGCTATGTTCTAACTTATAGGTATTTGATTTATTGCTGTCTTCAAAATCCCAACGCTCAGAACCTTCTCCTCGAAGTTCAGGATCAAAAGTACTATGTTCTAGCAAATAAATCCTCTCTGCAGGGGTTAATGTTCTTGCAGAAATTGAAACCATGGGAAGGCTGAGAGAAAACAAAAAGAGCCCGAAAGCGGTTAATATAAATTTCATAATTCAAACGTGCACCCTTATTGTCAACAAAGCAAGAAAACCGCATATACAGGGGAATACTTTTATTCTACTTTACATATAATGATTTTGTTTTTTTATTATTAATTTTTGTGATAAAAAAATCATAATTCCTCTCGTTTAAAAATTACGCTAAAATTCCATTTTTCATTCTATCACTGGAATAAGATCAGATATTAGATGGCAAGATTTATTTATACTTCTTTGGAATATTGTAATAAAGATTCATATATTTTCTCATGAACGATTCCTTTTTGCTGCCAGATATTTTTTGACCCCCTTTCTCCCCGCCTGCTGTAATTCCTCTGACTTCAAAATATCAAAAGAGGTAAATTCTGAGAGGTTGAGCCTCACTACATCAACTCGTGAATCTTTCGGAAATTGTGCCTGTTGGTTTCGAAAAAGTATACCAAAGCACTGCTGCGCTACTTCGAAGAGCCGTGGAGTTTTAAAAAAGTGAGACTTTTTGAAAAAATCTTCTCGCACTTTTACCAATGCCCCTACGTCGATTCCCCAAATTTTTTCTCCCTTGTACTTTGCTATTGCCGTATCCAACGGAAAATTTTGCGTCAATCCCCCATCAACAAACCACTGCCCTATTTCTTTATGATAAAAGGGCTCAAAAAGTATAGGGACAGAAATAGAGGCGCGAACCGCATCCTTTATTCGTCCAGAATGTATATCCATTCGGTCGCCGGTAGAAAAGTTGGTGGCAGTAATGAAGAGTGGAAAATTCAGATCTTCGATTCGAGTTTCTCCGAAAATATCATTAAGCACCTTCATGATCTCATCTCCCTTTACGATTCCGTATTTAGACCGCTTGAAATCAAAGACAAGACTAAAAAAATTTGTATCCTTCAGTATTTGCTGAACTTCTTCTACCGAACTTCCGTTGGCCAGACATGCGGCAATAATAGATCCCGCAGAAGTGCCCGCGAAGAATTCAAAACGATATCCAGATTCCACTAGAGTCTGAATAGCGCCCAATTGAGAGATACCGAGTGCTCCACCACCAGAGAGAACGAGGGCGGAAGAGGGAGTTGGTGATTGAGACATGAGAATAAAAATAGGGAAGTGGGGAGTTCCTTCGCTTTTGATATATTTCTAACGTTACTCTTTTTTAATGAAGCTTCAATGTCGTTCGCTTGGATACTGTTCTGAGAATTTTACTCTTCGCGTTTTTTTTTCTCTTTTATGTGTTCCTGCTGATTTTAAGTCAGCATAATTATAAAAAGAAAGAAAATCTTCCCAAAATAATCATGTAACTTTTCTGTACGTG
>JAGYLK010000174.1 GCA_018401175.1 Candidatus Altimarinota bacterium | reverse complement strand
GGATGGGAGGCGAATGGCAGTTGCCTCTGTTTTATATCTCGAGAGTTGAGTCAATATCTCTAATGCTGCTGAATCTTCTGGAGAAGCATCACATTCTTCTGTTGCGCTATTCCACTCTCCATTTTCAAAACTCGCACACCCCACTTGATTCCACTCTTTTTTGGTTTCTTCTCGTTTTTTCTGTGAATCTTTCTTCCACTGTTTCATGTCCTTCCCGGCTCTTTCGAATTGATCATCTGAAAAAGATGGATAATTGATCGTTATTTTTTTTGTTTGAATATCCACAAATGGTGATTTTTTTAATTGAGAAAGAACTGGTTCCTCTGAAGAAAATGGTTGATTTTTGAATTTCGGAAGCTTGAGATTGAATTTTGGAAACTTGAAATTTGTGAGTTCTCTCCATTGATCTTGTACCCATTGACTCAAGATATCAGCCGCTTTTATTTGTCTGTTTGTTGAAGCACGCATTGGTTGAATCGTGAATGGCGCACCAACGTTGAAGTCTAACCGTGTCCTGCCGTCTCCCACCGGAGCATACAGTTGTTGGAATAATTCTTGTTGCGCCGTTGCTTCATTTTCTGGATTTAATCTCGTGCAAGAAGTATTTTCTGTACTTGTTCCTGAATCACCTCCACCACCTCCTCCTCCAGAAGAACTATTGGAAGTTCCTGTCGGAAATTGAGGAACGAGAACAACACATTGCGGAGGAAAGGGAACTCCTGTCGGCGTCATGGTAGGATCAAGCACCGGTCCTCCACATATTCCCAATCCTATCTGCAATGAAGTAGTAGGCATTACATACAATCGAAAAAGAGAGGTTGGATTTGGTCCTGCTCCCACAAATGGTGGCGAAGGCCCAACCCACAAAATGGGAACTCCAAACGAAGGAATCGGAATAGGAATAGAAAAGGGAGGAATATAAATGCTTTGTGGTCCAGGAGCAAGAAATACTATTGATGGAATGGCATCGATCCATGACGTTTTCTTTTTTCCCTGTATTACATGTTCTTGGGCTTCTTCTACAGAAGCAGTTGTCAATATTGTGGGAATACCATCTTCATTTTGCTGTGTACTCAAACAATCAAGCACATCTGCTGCTGTTGCTTCTGCATCAAAATCTGGTGGTAAGAGGTCTGGAAATACTTCCTCAATAACTCGACGATGCGTTCTGAGAAATGGAGAAGCTGGGGTTCCACCGCTTTTGGCAGGGACTGTCCCCGATCCAGAAGAAAGAAACTGAATCGTTTGTGCTGTTGAGTCGGATTGCCATGCAACTGCAATATCATCTCTTCCATCATTTCCTTCAAAATCATATGCCATATAACGAATGGGGGGAACTGCCTCTGCAACCGTTTCCCATTGAAACGTTATATTCGCGCGTGCTAGAATATTTCCTACTGATACTTGTATTATACGGGAAGTTTCTTTTACTACCGGAAGTGTCTGGCATCCATTACAGATAAAGGAATTTTCTTCAAACTGAAATCCTACCGATTGAGGAATTATCAATTCTCCCTCTGACAAAAGTGTTTGATTTCCCGAAAGAGTCAATGAATGAGAAAATCGCTTCCCAGGAACAACAGAAATTCCTTCCTTTGCATTCTCATCTTCGATTTCTACGCGATACCAGGTATCAAAATCTTTTGCATCCGAGAGAGGAATAAACGATCTATTGTTCATCATTTTTGTCTCTCCAGACCAAGTAGCGTTTTCATTAATCCCCTCAAATCGAAGTAAAAAATCATCTAATTGTGGAAATTTTGTTCCCTCTGTTTTGGGATATGACTGTTCGTTGGCTGCTGTGTATTTTTCGTCTATTTTTTCAAAAGAAGGTGCAAAAGAATCCACATACTGAGCGGGATACCACTGGTCTTTTTTCCCATACGCAAACCAAAGCACATTGTGGGCGTCCAAGAAAATGAGATCTGCATACGCATCTCCGTTTAGCTCCACTACGTCAAAATCAACAATCTTCTCCTGTATTCCTACATCAAGGTTTTGACGAGTGAAGGTTCCCGAATTTTGATTCGCATGAAGCATTATTTTTCCTTCGTCATTTAATTGAAGAAAATGAAGGAGAGAACCTTGAGCATTTGTATGTGCCGCTAGCTTTTGTGCTCCATCAGCAAAGCGCAAAAACACCCCTGTATCTCGAAAATTGTCTAACTGATGTCGATCATGATAGAGGGCAAATAATGTATTTCCTATACGAGAAAAAATCTCAGATCTGCCGTCTCCGTTTACATCTGCTGCCAAAACTTGATCTATCGGACCAAACGGACTTGACCAGAGAACTCTTCCAATATCATCGGTCAATCCTGCTCCATTTGTTTGATTTTCTTCTCCTCTGGTAATAGTCGGATCTCCCAATAAAATAATCGCATCACTCGCGGCAATACGAACTGATTCCCCAACATTGTTTCCTGCTGCAAATAACGCGCCTGGTTTCCAATCAGTTGTCCAGCCTACCCCTTCTTCTTGGAGCGCATCTTCTGCTGAAATTCGTGACGATTGCAGTGTTTTTTTCTGATCCTCTTTTTCTTCTCTTTGGAATCCGGCTCTTCCTATTGCATCCGTTGTCGTCTTTCCCGTAAAGGATGGTTCAATATATATTTCTGGTGCGAGGGATTCAAAAAATACGCCTAACGTATTTTTTGTATCTGTAAATATTTCATCAGTATCCAAACCCAAAAGCGCCGTTCCCTTCTTTTTTCCTTGAAAAAATATATCCCATCTCTTCCATGAATCTGTAGGCATGATTTTTGTATCTGCTTCTAAATGGAATCCTCCTCCGGGGAGGAGCGTTATTATTTTCTGGTTTTTTTCCCATATACTCCCATTTTTTATGGAAGTATCTGTTCCTTCTCCTGGAAGAAAATCCCATCCTTCTGAAGTATTCCATTCTGCTTTTTGAGAGAAAGAGAGCGTGGCTCTTGCAAATTCATCCACACGAAATGAGAATTTATTTCCTGATTCTGGAAGAAGCGTGTGAGCAAAATACTCACCATTGGGATCAAATGTAAAAAGTGTTTTCTGTGGACTTGGATCTTCCAAAAGTGTCACTACCGCCTGAGTTTTTCCATCAAATAAAAACCTATTTCCAAATGAAGGCTTATCCAATCTTCCTCCTGCGTTTCCCAAAAGAAGTGTCATGAATGATTTTGGAGAAAGGGAGTCTTTCCATTCTTCTTGTTTCAAAACGCGAACAATATCCAATTCTAATGTGTCTGGAAGAAGTCCTTCTGCCGTCGCAACTAAAAATACATGTCCACTCTTCTCTTCTGTTGTATATATTTCTATCTCTTCCGTTCCTCGAGTTATTTTAGGGGAAGCTGGATTGAATGTAACAATGGGATTTGTTTCTCTCTCTGTGATAACAAGTTGTTCCTCGAGGTAAGATTTTACCGAAGAATTTTCATCAATAACCCCCAGTGATTCGAGTTGATCCAAATCCGAACCTTCCCATTTTTCTCCAGGATTTTGCAACAATGATATCTCGTTGCTTACAAACGGAACTTCATTTCCAAATCGGTCCACAACCCGTATAAATAAGGTATTTCGACGATCATCTCCTATTTGGAGAATTGTCCGTTCCGCTGACATCTTGATTTTATATGGATCCGAAGGAAGTACGTCGAGCACAAATGTTGTGGCTCCAAATCCAGGTGCTTGAAGCTGTATGGTAGAACGTCCGGCTTTTGTTCCTGCAGAAAACGGAAGCTGTCCCCTCCCATCTCGTAATTCTATTGTTGTAGGAAAAATTCCTGCTTCTCCTCTTACCGAAACATCTATTTGGAATACTCCAGGGAGATCTCCCTCCACGGAAATGGGAATAAAAACAGGATCAATTGTTCCAGCTTCCAGGGAGTCCTTTTGTACATCTACTAATAATTGGGGACGATCGACAACTGAAATGTTTTGTTGAAGAAATGAAGATGGTATTTTAGGCAAACCTACCGAAATTTCTGCCTCCTTCATCGTGGGAGTTGATAAAAAAGCTGTATTTTTTTCTATCGTATGATCTTTTGAAATTTCCCATTGTACTTCTGGAACATCTGCAATAATCGTATTTCCAAACCGATCTGTGACTCTCGCATGTACTTCTGCGGGAGCGCCATTTCGAACCAGAACAGATGGCGCTTCCAACTGTAGAGCTGCTGGATCGGCAGGGAGGATTTCAAAAGAAAATTTTTCTTCGGGAAGCACTTTTTCTTCATCTTGAATGAGGATACTTCCTTGTCCTGATTTTGTTCCCGGAAGAAACGAAATTTCAGCGGTACCATTTTTGAATTTTGCACGTCCACCACCTATAAATGTTCCCAGCGAAGAAGAAGCCTTTACCCATTTTCCATCATATGCTGTTGTAAGATTCTTTTCTCCTTCAAAGGTATTGATTTTCAATCGTACTTCTTCTGTTTCTCCTGCTCTTACTGAATTGGTGTCAACAGAGACGACCATTTCTGACTGCGTCACGGAAACAGGAATTTCTGTTGTTTTATCCCCCACCAAAACCTGGAATGAAAATTTTCCTCCGAATGCGCGGGTTTTCGGAATAAGACGAAACTGTGTTTTCCCTCCTGTGGCAATCCTCGTCCCTGATGGAGAGAGAGTGAAAAAATCAAGCGCGTCAGCACTCGTCGCACTCAATGAAACCTCTTGTGGAGCTTGTATCAAATCCCCTGCCTCGTCTTTTATTTCAACCGAAACCGTTATCGGCATGACATCATTTGCTGCGAGAATAATTGTTTCTGGAGAAACCTGTATCGAGGCAATTTCTTGTTCCGTTGGCACATTCCCCTCCAGCAAAAGTGTCTGTTCTTCCTTGGAAATCGGTGTGTCGAAAGGAAGAGAGAGAGTATGGGAAAAAGAGTCGGGCAAGGACTCCACCCAGGGAAGAAGACATTCTGTAGGCCACGTTAATAAATTTATCCCCGAACATCCCGTTTCTTCTTTTGCTGACCAACCTTTCGGCAGATTTTCTTCTGTTCTTCCTTCTTCCATCCAATTTTCTTGTGAAATTGGGGAAAATTCCTCACTCTCTTTTTGTGCATCACGAAATGTGTTGGATGCTTCCATATCCGCGTCCCCTTTTTCAAATTCTAATCGAAGCGCGTCATCTTCTGCACTTTCCGCAATTATTTCTAGAACTTCATATCCATTAAAGTCTTCTTTTCCCAAAATACGTGCTGCCTCGAGAGGATCAGATAATACTCCGCGTATCATTTCTCCATGTTTTTGTTCCAAATCTTTTCCGAGCCACAGAAGCGCATCAATAACTTCTTGCTGTCGATTTGTATTTTTCCAAAGAGTCGTGTCAAAGTCTGCTTCTTCTATTTTCCCAGAATTTCCTGCTGTACTATCAATATTTGTTATGGCAGCGACAAGCGCTTGTTCGAGTTGAGAGGAAAAAAATGCTTCCTTTTCTTCTTTTGAAAGAAGTTCTCTGTCTTTTCCGATAAAATCAAAGGCGCTCGGAAAATGTATTCGGTGAAACACATCTGCTGAATCATAAAATGAAGCACCTCGGGGATCGTCTGCTGGCAGAGCACTTACCGCTTGTGCCGCAGCTTGCGCTTGCAATGTTTCCAATCGTGGCTCGTCATGAAACATGAGCGTGGAGATCTCTTTTTGGTTTGCCGAATCGCCTTCCTCTTCAAAAAAATCTTCACATCCTTGTGCTCCAACAATTCCGGTAGAGACTGGTCGTGAACCTTTGAGATCAAACACTGGTTTTGTTGCTCCAATATGTTCCCAATGAATAAGAAGCGGAAGCGGATATTCCAACACGCTCAATCCACACTGCCAACTCCCCACTCTTTCACAAGTAAATACAGGACTCCACCCATTATTAACCGTACAATCAGGAGCAGACAGGTCAAATCCCGTACCGCCAAAAGAAATATTTTTCGCGCAACATCCTTCATATTCGTGATCTTCTCGATCTCCGTCATCTGTGTCATCTCCATCCCAATCAACACAGCTGTCCAATTTTGCAGTTTCAAAATTATAAACCCTGTTTAATTCTGCTAATTGTCCTGCGGGATGTTCTTCATCCGGAAGCGTTCCGCGAAAAAGAGAACAATTCTCTGCCGGAAATTCTCGTGGAGTATCAAATAACTTCATTGCTTGGGTTTCCCTATCCCATCCCCAGCGATCTATTTCCAAAAGCGGGACTCCGTTCACATATAATTCCTTGGTAATGGGAGGACCAAGCGGAGTATCTACGCCCAATATGGTTTCATACGGTTGATATTTATGTTCTGTTTTGAGAATTCTTTTTGCTGGAATAGCAAGAGTAGGATCGGTTAATTTTCCTCGTAAAATCGTTTCTACTTCATCATTTGCCTCTCTCAAAATCCGTGCTGCCCACTCATCTTTTTTTGCAATTAATCCAATTGTGGTATCCATTTCTCCAGATTCCCAGCGACCCACCTTCCCTGCAGGAGAAAGTATTTCAACTATTTTTTCTCTCGCAGCTTCCAAATATCGTTGTGCCATTTGGTCAATAACCAGCTTCGTCTGAACATCTGGCATTGCTGAAAAATCAGCATTTGTGTCTGCTCCTTGCATTGATGCTGGGAGCAATTCCAGAGGGATTGTGTCGGCGGGATTTGCATCTGCAAAAAGTCCATTAAGCCAATTTTTATTAAATCGGAGATAGGAAAAATCTTCCAAATGATCGATCCATTTGTAATACATTTCCTTTTGTTGATCGGAAATACCTCGTCGTTGAGCGGGGATATCCGCCAGAAACATTTTTTTTGAAACGATTTCTTCTCCCGTATGAACTCGATGATTTCTATCAAAATATGCTTTTAAGTCCCGAATTCGTGCTGCTTTCGTTTGTTCATCTGAACGAATCACTCCGTGCCAGATTTCTGGTTGTTCATCCCCCCCACTCTGCCAAACAAATCTTTCTTCTGTAGTATTCCAGATGTAGGATGGCTTTTCAAAATCCGTAAGTGGAAATGGCGTAGCATGGAGACGTCCCTCTTTCTTCACTACGGGCAAAGGAACATTTCCCACAATAATCGTACCAATGAGTTGGGATTTGTGGTCATTGTTATATCCAGAAAAGTACAACTGCGCATTCCCATTCCATAAATCTAATGGCGACGCATTGTTCGTTACCGGAACGAGAATCACTTGTCCTTTTATTGCCTGCTGAACATCAATTCCATAGCGCTCAATCTTTGTGGAAAGTTCATTATTTTCCAATAAATCTTGTTCTACAAGAATGGAAACAAGCTGTGTTCTACGAACTTCAGGAACACTCACTTCCGTTGTTTCGGTCCATCTTTCCCAGAATGGTGCTGCAAACACGGGAGAAACACTTGGAGAAAGTACGCAAAAAATGAGCATGAAGCTCATCCAATTTTTGAACGATCTGTGTATCGCCCGAGGCATGAATTTGTGGGGGTTTGTTTGTGGTTAAATTCTCCGGTTTTTTCAGGAAAAATTCAAATTTTTTTAGAGGTTTTTTTATACAAAAAAATTCATAAAAGACCGCTCTCCTTTTCTCTGTTTTTGAATTCTTACGCAGCCATCCCCATATCTCCAAATCCATCACTTCCTGCCTGAGATTGATTTCCCACATTCCCAGATAAATCGATCCGTTTTTTTGGTTTTTCTACTCCATCTGCAAAATCTGTGAAAAGAGTATCAATATTCCCTCCTTCTTGAGTAAGAAATCGTTCTACATTTTGAGCAGAAAAAATCTCTTTTCCGTCCTCCCCTTTGATAAGATCATGCAATTTTACAGAAATATGATTGGGATTTCCTTCATTTTTTCCATCTCCCTTTTTCATAGCAATCGTTTTTTCTTCCTTTGCCGGTGGGATTTCTCCCTTCGGTGCTAACCACTCACTTTGATCGAATATAATATCATATTCATGTTCTTTTCCCGTTCCTTTTAATAATGTTTTCAACATCGCCTCGGAATAACCCAATGATTTTTCTGCAGAAGGAGACATTTCTTCTGATTTTTGAAAATCGTACGTGCTAAAATGACTTGGTTCACGGTTGGTAATATTAATATTTCCAACCACTGAGTGAAATACCAACAACATTGCCTGCATCTTATCTGCAACCTGCGCAAAATTCTGTTTTCTAATTTTTTGCCATTCTTGATTTTGAAGTCCATATTCTGCATCACCTTCACGAATAAACTTCGAAATTCCATGAAAATAGGGTACATATCCCGACATAATATTACGCCAAAAGTCAGGAGTATATTTATCTTCATCGGTAGAAGTTCTATTTAACATTTGACGTATAGACTCTACTCCCAAACCGGCCGCAAACATTGCTCCATCATCATGATCAAAAACTTTTGTACCTTCACGAACCTTCCGCTCCATACGAGCTCTACCTTCTTGTGACTGAAGAATAACTTCATAAAAGAACTCTTTTGTTCGTTTTCGAGCTGTTTCTACTGAATAAGGCTCCCCATCTTTATGCAACATGTCTGCCCATGATTCATAATCACCATAATTCCAGGCACGTACTTCTGATCCCGGAGTTCCTTCTGGAACAATGCGACCGTTTTTTTTACTCGCACTTTTGTCAATAAAAAAGTCAAAAAATGGCATATTTCCGAGTAATTCTCCATTCAAACGGCCGAAAAAATCTCGGGAAAGAATTCCCATTTTTACTCCTTGGATCAAGAAATACCAACGAGAATCATAGAGAGGACCTCCGTTTAGTTTCCCCAGTTCAAATGCTTTCCGAAGGAAACATCCGTATTTCGCTGGATCGGTATTGGATCGTTCTCCTTTTGACCAACGAGTAAGAACATTTGAAAGAAAGGCAACACGAGCGGTTTTGTGATGCTCCAATCGTTGAAAGTCATCAGCAAACTCATCCTCTTTCGATTTAATCTTTGAATCAAGCGTCGTATCCCACTGACGAAATGTTTCTTTTGTCCAAATAAATTCAATTACATTCCTGCATTTCTCCAATATCTCAGAGAAGTCCAAGTACTTGTCCTTATCAGAAAAATTAACCGCATTATTCGAAAGACGCATAAATGTTTTCCAGAGTTTGGGATCATCCCATTTGAATACTCCTTTTTCTATCAACAAATTAATACACGCTTTTGCTTCATCTTCATCATTTGTCTCATATAATGTTTGCTGTGTCTCCCACCATGGATCTTCATCTTTCTCTGTTTGAATTTCTTTTACACGAGCTTCCTCTGCGTCCTGAGATTTTCGATGAAACTCTTTTCCCCATGGAGAATTTCGTCCAAAAAAAGACACTCCAATTTCTGCCACCGCTCGTTCACTTTTTCGTTCCCAGCGACGACGGTTCACCTCGACTGCTTGTTTTACAAGAGCGTAAATGTCATATATTGAAAATCGTTGATACTGAGGTAATGTTTTTCCTTTTCCTTCATCCCAGTCATTTATCCATCGTTCCATGTTCACTGCCTGCTTTTCTGCCTCTTGAGACCAAGTTTCTAGTGAACGAAATTGCGACATTTCATCAAGTGCATTGGCTCGAGACTCAGGAGATGATTCATAACGACGAAGCCAGTTATTGAAGAAGTCCGGCGAGAGAAATTTCGCTGATCCTTTTTGAAACATACCGAGTTGTTCATCATGTCCCATCAAAAGTTCTTCCATTGATTCTCGAGGAATCCCTTTGTATCGGAAGGTAAATTCGTTGTCATCTATCCTATCAATATCTTTTCTCAAGCGGGCTCGCACCTTTTTGAATTGTGCTTCATATTTTTTGATATTTGACTCAAATGATTGAGCCATTTCATTGTATTTTGCTTTGAATTCCCTTCGGTCTACTGAAGAATCGGTGAAGAATTTTTCTTCGTCCAAAAACTCAACCGTTTCTGTGTCTTTTTCGAGATAATCATCCAATCGATTCGATTCTTCAACGAATTTTCCCTGATTGAAATCAATAACCGAACGTAAACTTTGTGCTGCGGCAGGAAGCATGCGAAAAACTTCTTCATCTCCGTGGTACAAATAATTGTTTGATTGTGCATTTTTCTTCCATACGTGCATTCGTTCGTCTATTTTCTCGAGCCACGATTTCCCCTCTGCGGCTACTTCCAAAACGAATTGAAATCCTAACGCTTCTCCGTCGGGAATCAATCCTTTTAGTATTGTTTCATGATCATTCAGAAATCGACCCAGTTTCGTTTTTTGTTGTGGCCAAGTCGTAAAAATATTTTTAAATTTTTCACGGATATCTGCTTGTTTTCGTTTGGTTTCAACGGCGGAAGTTTCTTTTGAAAGTTCGGCACAATCTTTTTGAATATCTCGTATAGGACCTACGAAATCGTTCTCTAAAACGCTCGCTATTTCCTTTTCAACGCCTCCTGCCCGGAGCGCCATTTCTGCGAGAACCTTTTTTCCAGGAGCCCATACGTTCTTCATCTGACCATTTACTGTTTCAATCGACATTTGGCCTCCTTCTGAGTACCATTTTTTGCGTACTTCCCAGGCTTCTTCAAGTTTTTTTGCTTCTTCCTCCA
Organism: Candidatus Altimarinota bacterium; assembly: GCA_018401175.1. Classification (GTDB taxonomy): domain Bacteria; phylum Patescibacteriota; class Gracilibacteria; order UBA4473; family UBA4473; genus M50B91. The sequence goes on along the minus strand of JAGYLK010000174.1, from coordinate 980 downwards.
AATGTGTTTGTAATGCCGGATTTGTGTCTTTGAGAAAAGCGGCTCGTTGTTTTAATCCTTCAATAATAGAAAGATTTTTTTCTTGTTCTGATTGGATATGTTTGTCGGTGCTTATTTTTTCCCGTTCATATTTGGAATGTTCTGCCGAAACGACGGTGGGGTCGGTTACTGGAGCAGACAATCTTCCGTGAAGGCGATCCCATTTGGAATAAAATTCATCTTGTTTCTCTTCGGGAATACTGTCTTTTACCATGTCAAAAATCGTTTCGCGATATTGTGTAATCGCTCCCTCAAGGACTTCTGATATTTTTTGGGGATTTTTAAATTCTTTTTGAACATCAAAATTCTGTTTTTGGAGGAGCTCGATCAAATTTTCATAGGACAACTTTTGATCCAACGCTTCATACCAGGTTTCATATTTGTCATCAGAAAAAGAAAGTCCATCAAAAATACCATTCAATGCTCCCTCAAATGCATCACGAAACCGTTGTATTGTTTCAAATTCCGGAAGATCTTGTACTTTTTCAGCAACCTCTTCTGCAAATTCATCATTCCAGAGAATTTCAAAATCCGCGGCATGAAGTTGACGATTATCAAGTCGTTCCTGAATTCCTTTCCAAAATTTCTCGAGCGCTGTATTTGAATACTCCCCTGGATTTGAAAATATCGCGTGCCATTCTTCTTGCGCTTCAATCTCTGTTACAAAATCCTCTTTTTGTTTTTTTAATTTTTGAAAATCTTCTTCATATTTTTTATTTTTTGCAGAAAAACTCTCACTAAAAGGCATTTTCTTAATTGCATTTTCCTTTGTTTCTTCTTGTTTTTTCACTTCCTCTTCGTGAGATTTTAGTCCTTCAATAATATATTTTAAAAGTGTTGCATCTTCTTCTGGCTGAGCAGTAACACCATAATTCGTTGAGTATGGAAGTTTTTCACGAATACTCTTTTGAAATTTCTGAATGAGTTCTTCTTTTTTTTCA